>JAIPFG010000136.1 GCA_021736745.1 Pseudomonadales bacterium | reverse complement strand
GATACTCCGGCGGCAATGGCAAGCTAGGAGTCCTATACATGAGGGATAAAACGTACATGAAGACAACAGATCGTTTTAAACAGGAGAATATTCACCCATGAATCGCGTTCTCTTTGTTGATGACGAAACCAGCATTTTGAGCGGACTACGTAGAATGCTCAGGCCTTATCGAAATGAATGGGAAATGGCCTTCGCAGAAAGCGGCGAGCAAGCTCTTATCTTCATGGAAGAAAAACCCTTCGATGTGGTCGTGAGTGACATGAAAATGCCGGGCATGAATGGGGTTGAGTTCCTGACCAAAATTAAAAACCAATACCCTGACGCCATTCGCATTGCCCTCTCCGGACATGCCGAAATGGAAATGCTACTGGAAAGCGTACAGGTCACACACCAGTTTCTCGCAAAACCATCCGATGCAGAGCATATTAGAAATGTGGTTGCTCAAGCATTCGCACTTAGAGAAATGTTAGAAGACGAACATCTTCGCTCCTGCATCGCCAGCATCGATATACTGCCCAGCCTACCCGAACTTTATTCACGTGTCATGGAGGCAGCTTCATCTCCTGATGGCACATTAAAGGATATTGGACACATCGTCGGCGAAGATATCAGCATGAGTGCAAAAATACTCAAAATAGTTAATTCTGCCTATTTTGGATTAGCTCGTGAAGTCTCCTCGCCTGAGGATGCAGCAACGATTCTTGGCTTAAATGTCATTCGAAGCTTGATTCTGTCGGCCAAAATATTCAGTAGTTTTGACCAAAGCAATTGTGCCTTAAATTTAGAAAAGCTCAACCGACATTGTCAACGTGTTGGCTTCCTGGCAAGAGCGATTGCCCAACATGAAGATCAATCCAGGAGAATATGTGACTTGTCATTAATGTCCGGGTTGCTACATGATATCGGTAAACTTGTTCTTGCCACGGCCTATGCCGATAGGTTCCCAGAGACACTCAACCCAGGCAGGCCCTCTGAAGACTGGGAAGAAGAACAACATATCTTTGGTATTTCGCATGCGCAAATAGGCGCCTATTTATTAGGGGTTTGGAATTTACCTAACTCGGTTGTCGAGGCCGTTGCTTACCACCATATACCGGACAAAGCCATAGAACATTCGTTTTCACCCTTAACCGCGACCCATATAGCGGATGCTTTGCTCCTGGAGTTTGAAGCCGAGCATGAGGGGGATACCGAACCCGCCTTTTGTGTGGACTATGTCGCTAAATTTGCCGATGAAGAAAAACTCAATGACTGGCGTGCACTCACTGTCGAATTATTTGGGGGGATTAATTAATTTTTATGAGTAAAAACATACTCTTCGTCGACGACGAATCTAATGTACTGGACGCTTATCGACGTAATTTACGCAAGCAGTTCAATATTACAACCGCCACCAGCGGCGCAGAAGGATTGACCGCTATTCAAACACAGGGGCCCTTTGCCGTCATCGTGTCCGATATGCGTATGCCTGAAATGGATGGCGTAGAGTTTTTGATTAAAGCTAAAAGTCTTGCACCAGACACCATTCGCATGATGCTTACAGGTAATGCCGATCAGCAAACGGCCATTGACGCCGTGAACAAGGGTGATGTATTTCGCTTCTTGAATAAGCCTTGCTCACCAGAAGACATGGCTCACTCACTTAGCGAAGCGGTAAAACAGTATCAACTGATTAACGCAGAAAAAGCTGTTCTCGAAAATACTCTTAAAGCCAGTATTGAGACGCTGGCAGAAGTATTGTCTCTAATCAGCCCCGATGTATTCGGTCGCACCACACGAATCAAGCGTTATATGCTCGCATGCGCAAAATTATTGGGATTACCTAATCTTTGGGAATTCGAGTCCGCCGCCTTAATGAGCCAAATGGGCTGCGTCACCTTACCTGAAGAGTTAACCAAAAAGGCACTTTCACTATCGCGGTTAAATGAAGAGGAGTTAGAGCAGTATAATCGCCATCCTCTTTTGGGTGCACAACTTATCGCAAAAATTCCACGCATGGAAAGAGTAGCCGACAGCATCAAATACCAGCATAAATATTATGATGGATCTGGATCGCCGGCCGATGCTATACAGGGAGAAGATATACCTATTGGCGCCAGAATTTTACGCGTGCTGCTAGATTATGATTTGCTGGAAACCGCTGGGCTAAGGGGCAATGCCGCCTTAGAAAAATTGAAACGACGCGGCGGCAAATACGACCCGACAGTACTCGCAGCGTTTGAGCAATTTTTAAATGAAGAACTGGGTGCCCAAGAGCAAGAAGTCTCTGTCACACAGCTCAATGATGCGATGATTTTAGCTGAAGACGTGATTACCAAAGGGGGTACACTGCTAATGTGTAAAGGACAACAAACCTCAGAATCCGTGGCAGAACGACTGACCAATTTTTGGCATAATGGCGCCATTGATAATAAAGTAAAAGTTTTTCTCATTAAAAATACTGGTGATGAGGAAGTGACCAGCACTTGAAGAGTGGTTACTTTTATTTAACCTTTCTTTAGATTATGGAAATTGAAAGAATACCCCCTTAAAATTCTGATCGGTACGGTCAGAACCCATACCTAGTGGATAAATAAAGATTACTGTTCTCCTCAAACTGCCCGAAAAAGGTATGTTGTTTTTCACCATAAAACAGATTAGCCCCGAGTTCGACCTGCCACTCGTCGGAAAGCTTGTATTTTGCCTTTAACCGCGCATAGCCATCTTTATCCGTAGGGCTATAAAAATTGAAGAAGGAAAGCGTCAGGTTTTGATGCAGCAATAACCGGGTTAGCCTTAACGTCCAGACAAGACGATCTTCATCGGCTCTCGAAATATTAGCAGGAAGGCTATCCACATAATCTTGGTAGTCTTCCTTATGTTCCAGATAAAGCTGTATCGCACCACTAAAGTCTTTGATCAATTCCTGTTCATAGCCCAGCAATGCACGCCATTCACTATTGCGCACAAGTGGGTTATCCCCCTCACTGTCATCTTTGCTGTAATAATAGCCCAGTTCCAGGTTGGCGATACCCCGATAGACTGGACCACGCAAACTCATTCCCGTCACTGCCAGACGGGGGAAAATAAAACGACCAGTCGCGACATTTGATCCGTTTGGGCTTTTCCAATATCCCTGATACGCATAAAAGGCTAGCTCGAGCGAACCTCGATTGGCATAAACCCGGGCCGACCACTCATCCTGCGAAAACCAGTTATCCGGAAGTTCCACTTGAAATGAGGTATTCCGACCAACTAATCTGCTCTGGTTCGGATCAAAATAAGAGATACGCGAACCGTCAATATAACGATCCGAATCGAAACGTGGTGTATAAATAACCTCAAGATTAAAACTGCCCGCAAAAAAACCTAGTTTTATTGCATCCGAAGGTGCCTTTAAATACTCATCATCTCTACCGATGAAGAAGGAATTCCAATCCTTGGGAAACAAATCATTGATAAAAATCAGGTCGCCGGTACCCCAAGTGAGGATTTGTCTCCCTGCTTTAATATCCATTTTCTCAAAGGGCCGAAACAGTAAGTAAGCTTCGCGTAGATCCAGCCAACCCTGGCCAGACTCCAAAGCAATCCCCCTGTCATCCACCACGTCATCGTAAATCAGGTCCAGCGTAAGACGAGAAATTACAGTCGTCCATTGCTGATCCCATTGCAATTGCAGTCGACTTTCAAGAATCGATTCCTGCCGTTCATTAGTATCATTCCCGATACGGCCACCAGCTCTTATTTCAGCGAAACCGGTTATATCTAAAGGAGGTTCTTCAGCTGCCAGCAGCTGAGATTGATGCTCTGTTTCTAGTTTTCCCAGACCTGCAGGTAATTGCGGCTCGTTTTCTGAGTTTTCAGGAAACCCTAAGCCTTCTGGCAGGGATGGCTCTTTACCCACAACCTCTTTCTTGTCAAGCCCTAAGGGTAGCTCCGGCTCATCTGCAACAACTTCATCGATATAGAGGCAAACAAAAACCATCGCCAGTAACACTGATCGCCAGAATCGCATATTATCTGAGCTCTCGACGTGGTGGATTACGCAGGTAGCGCTCAGAAAATAGTTCATCCGCAAGGCCAACATTGTATTTCACCTCGCTGTAACTCATTTCTGTGTAGCCGCCAATGCGTGAGTCACTCATCCGGCTTTGCGTCACCGTCTGAAAGCCATCCACCTCTTCTACCTTAAGCGCAGAATAGATGCGGTATAGCATATTATTTTTATCATAGTATTCAGTCTTCACCGGAATAAAGGTCTCCCGGTGAATCCAGTTTTTATAATAGGCAAACTCGACAAGGTTTGCGTTTTTGGGTGTACTTTTTATGACGTAATAATTTTGGCTTTGCTCCAAAAGTTCATGCTCGTCTTCATCAATAGCGCGTCCGGAGACATCTTCATAGAAAAAGTGTGACCCAACAAAACTGGTTCGCTCATCGCTAGCAGCAATACGTTTGACCAGATCTAACGCCGGCAAATAAAGCCAGCGATCGTCATCCTGGCCGAGCTTCTTCCATACCAAAAATACCGTTTTACTGACGTCCGATGGCCGCGTAAAGTAAACAAAAAACTTCTGCTCACCATCCACAACATTGGACATATCACGGCGAAGAATGGTGAAATCTCTATTGCGCTCACGTTCTTGTGCATCAAATATCGACATATGTACCTTGGCTCGCCCATCCTCTCCTTGATAGTAGGAGACGTTGTTGGCCTTGCTGACAATTTCAGATACGTCGATTGACCATGCAGAACCGGTAAAAAATATCACCAATAACATGCCTATCAACCTTGCCTTGATTTGACTTATAAACATTTCAGATACCTCTTTCTGCCTTGGTAATATTTTTAAATAGCACATGCTCAAAGAGACGGATGAGTGCTGGTAACAGCAAAAGTGTGGCTGCACCCGCCAACAATAAAATTGTCGATATAAAAAATCCAACCGTCTGGTAAGGAACTAATGGCGCAGCAAGGAGTGGTAAAAAACCACAACCAATAACGATAATATTACGCGTGATGGCGCGTGCAGGCTCACCGTATACCACCAAAACCGTTTCCTCCCAACTTGCATATCGTTTACGTAATTCACGAGCGCGGGCAAGAAAGTGAATCGCATAATCTACCGCCAAACCCAGACTTAAAGAGGACAATACCGCCACCGGCATATCATAATCTTTACCGATAATACCGATGAGCCCATAAGTCAGGGCGATGGTTACCGTCAATGGCACCATACTGAGCAGTCCCCACCAGAACGAGCGGAACAAGAAGGCCATCATGGCTAAGACAATCACAAAGCTGCCGAGAAATGCTTTCATCATGCCTGTCACCATTTTATCCTGCCAAACCATATTGATATAGGTCAGGCCAAACCAGTCATGAGCCAATGCCAGAGGCGGAGGGTTTTCAACAAGATACTGATCAACCGCCGTCACCAGTCTTCTCATATCTTGGTTATCTCCACTTTTCAGCTGTATCCACAAATTGGTTTTACGATAATCCGGCGTTACAAAATGCCATAGATCCTGAGGCCGGTGGCTGCCCTGATAGGTCATCAGCGTTTGTGCTACGGCGGCACTGGTGTCGGGTACTCTGAATGCAGAGGACTCACCTAAAAGTAACTCTCGGTGTACCGTCTTAACAATATCGGTTAGCGAATTGCTTTTTCCAACCAATCCAGTAGATAGTAAATATTGCTGTAGCTGGCTGATATAGGATAACAATTCCGGATTCTTGAAGACTTCCTTGTCTTGCTGTTGTGCTTGTAGATAGGATACCGCTTGATCCCATGCCTCCCAGTCGGCATCGGCTACAGCCTGGTCCGCTTGTTCTGACGCAAAACGTTGCAGCTGCAGAAGTATTTCTCCGTAGCCCCATGACTGCGTACTCAAAGCCGATACTTTATTTGTTATTTCCACCGCCACTCTTTGATCGAGAGACGCCAATCCTTCCAATAATTTATTTATCGCCTGTTGCTTAGTGATTTTTTCATCTATTGCCCGCAAGGATAAATAAGCCATATAGGTGCCGGCAAAACGCTCGTTCAATGCGTTATCAGCAATCCGAATCTCATGACTAGGGGCAAACCATTTTACCGGATTATCATTGATTTGAATTTTTTGAATACCATAGTAGGCAACACCAACCAACGCTAACACCGCCACTAAGATTAATTTAGCATGCTGATAGGTGCCTTTACCCAGCGCAAAGAGCAATCGGGCCAACAGGGATGGATGCACGTCTTGCCCCTCATGTTGGACCATACCAAACCCCTTCAGTGACGATTCCGGCATTAACATGATATAAGCCGGGACAAGCGTAATAGTGAGCACCCAAGCAATAAGAACGCCAACGCCAACAAACAAACCAAACACTTGCACGGGTGGAATCGGCGTCAAGGCCAAAGACGAAAAACCGATACTGGTAGTCAATGAGGTATAGAGCATCGGAGATGACAATTCTTCCATCACTTCGCGTAAAGCCTGGTAGCGATTTTTGGATTGAGGATAGCGGTCAAAGAAGTCCGATAAAATATGTACGGCGTCCAAAACCGCTATTGGCATGATAAAAATAGGGATCATCGAACTCATAATGTGTACGGTATGACCGGTGATAATGAGAAGCCCCATGGTCATAATCACCGAAACCAACGCGACAATCATCGGGGAAATAATGAGCTTCAAGTTTCGAAAAAACAGCCACATCAATAAAAAAATCAACGCCATCGCTGCTGGCGCTGAAATGGCCATCTGTTGGAACATCTCCACGCCAAATTGATCCTGTGCAACCGGTAATCCCGTGATATAGAACTCATCATCGCCTTCAAAGCTATCAATTTTCTCCCGTAGTAACGTCGCTACCCGATAACTGACTTTTTTCTCACTAATAGGTATATAAAGTGCCAACGCCTTTCGATCCGAGGAAACCAGCGTGTCCTTTAGAAAAGGAATTTTATAGGCCTTATCAGCGATACTCAGTGATTCTGCCTCAGACTGTGGCGGCCGGGCCATTAACCATTCAAACCGAATACTGCCAAGACCCGCCTGTTCTATATTATCAACGCTAGAGGGTGCAATCAGATCGACACTGATCACCCCCTTTTGCTCACCATTTTCCTGCCAAGTAAGGGATTGCGCATAAGTGGTTAGTTGGTACACGCGCGCCAATGTCGCCTGGTTAAAAACCCCCTGAGGATGGCTCTTATTCACCACACCTACAACCAACATATCATGCAGGTTATATTCATGACGTAAACTATTGTGAGTGACGCGCACCGGTTCTTCAGCATTCAGCATATTTTCCGGATCAGTATCAATTCGGATTGAATGAAGCAGCGAAAAAGACCCCGGCCAGAGGCTAGGAAGTGCAACCATTATCACTATTACTAGACTGATCAACCCAGCCAGCGAAAGAAAAACCTTGGGCTTACGGCATGCCCTTTCCGACAAAATCAACATTTTCATTTCCCTAATTATTTAAATGCACATCCCGGCCGTTTACCCAATTTCTTAAGTACCATTGCCATTGGGCAAAAGCCCGTAAAGGCTGCCTGGAACATGTTCAAACCGACAAAGGCGGACAGCAAAAAACCATATGGATGCAGCCAGTATCCCAACACTAAACCTAACAGATTCATGGCTCCAGCAAATGCAAACATGATTCGATCAATATTCATTCTAGCCCCACATTTATATTAGATAATACTAATTTATAATTGCTATTTTAGATTTGTCTAATATATAAAGTCAAGAAAAAACATCCCGCACCAAGCTCCACCCCAGCGAATTGACAGAACGATTTTACTTACTCCATACATGCGACAATAAGCACAAACATCATATCAACCCACTGGGCCAGCAACTTCCTAACAAATGTGTACTATAATTTACATACGCAAGAAGGAAATTGACTACTTAATAGCTAT
>JAIPFG010000135.1 GCA_021736745.1 Pseudomonadales bacterium | reverse complement strand
CACCATAACTCAGTGACGCGTGTGATCATGAAACCCACACATATGATTGGCGGTTACGCACAACAATCCTACGGCTTTAACTATTACGGCACCGTAGGCTGTAACCGTGATGAGTTCGTGGTGGTACGTAAAATGAACAAGGTGGATTGGCTGGATGAAACTGAGACCGGTGGTCTTGGTGGAGATGCGTTGCCACAACCACTTCCTCAAGACGTTTAAGGAGGCTGCACAGTGAAAATTCGTTCTCAAATAGGCATGGTATTGAACCTGGATAAATGTATTGGGTGTCATACCTGTTCTATTACCTGTAAAAACGTGTGGACCTCGCGTGAAGGTATGGAATATGCCTGGTTCAATAACGTCGAAACCAAACCCGGTATCGGTTACCCGAAAGAATGGGAAAACCAGGATAAATGGAATGGTGGTTGGGTACGTAACAGCGATGGTTCGATTAATCCGAAGATCGGCGGTAAATATCGTGTGTTGGCCAATATCTTCGCCAATCCAGATCTGCCTGAAATCGACGATTATTACGAGCCCTTCGATTTCGATTATCAGAACCTGCATACCGCACCGGAGCAGAAGCATCAACCGGTCGCACGACCGCGTTCATTGATTTCCGGTAAACGCATGCAAAAGATCGAGTGGGGCCCCAACTGGGAAGAGATTCTGGGTACGGAGTTTGCCAAGCGCAGCAAAGACAAGAATTTCGATCATATTCAGAAGGAAATATACGGTCAGTTTGAAAATACTTTCATGATGTACCTGCCGCGTTTGTGTGAGCACTGCCTGAATCCGGCCTGTGTCGCTTCCTGTCCGAGTGGCGCGATTTACAAACGTGAAGAAGATGGCATTGTGTTGATTGACCAGGAGAAGTGTCGCGGCTGGCGTATGTGTATTTCCGGCTGCCCCTACAAGAAAATCTATTTTAACTGGAAATCCGGTAAATCAGAGAAGTGTATCTTCTGTTATCCGCGTATCGAATCCGGTATGCCGACGGTCTGTTCGGAAACCTGTGTCGGTCGTATCCGCTACCTGGGAGTCCTGCTTTATGATGCGGATCGCATCAAGGAAGTGGCGAGCGCACCGGCGGAACAGGATCTCTACGAAAAACAGTTGGAAATCTTCCTCGATCCGTTCGATCCGGAAATCATCAAGCAAGCGAAAGCCGATGGTATTCCTGATTCGGTAATGGATGCGGCACGTCAATCCCCTGTCTACAAAATGGCGGTGGATTGGAAGTTGGCGCTACCGTTGCACCCTGAATACCGTACTCTGCCCATGGTTTGGTACGTGCCACCATTGTCACCGATCCAGCATGCAGCGGATGCGGGTCATGTCGGTATGGCCGGGGTCATTCCCGATGTCGATTCCTTGCGAATTCCAATCAAATATCTGGCTAACCTGCTCACGGCGGGCGACGAGAAACCGGTCAAGCTGGCGCTCAAACGGCTGCTGGCGATGCGTGCTTATAAACGGGCGCAAAATGTTGAAAACCTGGATGATCAAGCGGTGTTAGAGGAAGTGGGTTTGACCACTTTGCAGGTTGAAGAAATGTATCGTTATTTGGCCATTGCCAACTATGAGGATCGTTATGTGATTCCTTCTGCGCACCGTGAAGATGCTTTGGTTGAAGCTTACGCTGAGCGCGGAGGTTGTGGTTTTACCTTCGGTAATGGCTGTTCGACCGGTAAAAGCGACATCAATATGTTTGGTGCGGCCAAAGCCAATCGACGCGATATCATCGATACCGTTCAGGTTTGGGAGTAATTCACCATGCAAATACTAAAAGTGATTTCAAAACTGATGAGCTATCCTGATGCGGAGCTGTTAGCCCATGCGGATGAACTGGCGGAGGCTATTCAGTCAGCAAAAGAAATTTCACCGCCTATGCGTGCGGAGTTAATCAAACTTGTTGAATTTCTCAGCCGGCAGGAGTTGATGGATGCACAGGAATGTTATGTCGGTCTGTTCGACCGTGGCCGGGCGCTATCGCTGCTGTTATTTGAGCATGTGCATGGCGAGTCGAGAGATCGTGGTCAGGCTATGGTCGATTTGATGGGGCTCTATCAGGAAAAGGGTTTTAATATCAGCGTTAAGGAGCTGCCGGATTATATCCCTCTCTATCTGGAGTTCTTGGCCCAGGGTGATGGCATAGATGCACGTGAAGGTCTTGCCGATGTGCACCATATTCTGGCGATGTTGAGTGCGCGGTTGCAGGAGCGGGAAAGCCCCTATCACTGTCTATTCGATGCTTTGCTCATGATTGCCGGTGTTCAGCTCGATCTGCAGCCGATGCTGGAGAAGGCGGCTCAGGAAACAAGGGATGACACCCCTGAAGCGTTAGATAAAGTCTGGGAGGAGGAGGCCATTACTTTCGGTATGGGCGACAACAATCAGCCATGTCCCTCTCAGAATCAGCGGCCATTTGCTGCCAAAGAAGAACTTGCGGAGCCAGTGCACTGGGTGAAAAATTCTTCGTCTGGTGTGCGCGCCAATAACCCATTGTAACTTGCCAGTAGATGTTGGAGATAAAGCATGACTTACTTTAATACATTATTATTCGGTCTTTACCCGTATATCGCACTGCTGGTCTGTTTGGTCGGTAGTTGGATACGTTTTGATCGGGAG
The DNA here is from genome assembly GCA_021736745.1 of Pseudomonadales bacterium. GTDB lineage: Bacteria > Pseudomonadota > Gammaproteobacteria > Pseudomonadales > IMCC2047 > JAJFKB01. The sequence goes on along the minus strand of JAIPFG010000135.1, from coordinate 5,384 downwards.
CAGTACACCTGGAAAGCGGGATCCAGTCAGATGCTGAGCAACAAGAACTTCCGGATCGCGAACAACCTGTTCCACGTTGGCGTGTTGTTTGTGTTGATGGGGCATTTTGTGGGCTTACTCACTCCTGAATCCGTTTACCACTATGTTATTTCTACGCCGGCTAAACAAAAACTGGCCATGATTTCCGGTGGTGTGTTCGGGTTTCTGGCGCTGATCGGCATGACCATGTTGGTTAAACGACGTTTGACTGATGATCGTGTGCGGGCAACCAGCAGTAAATCAGATATTATGATTCTGCTTCTGTTATACGCACAGCTGATTTTGGGGCTTTGTACAATTATTGCTTCAAGTCAACATATGGACGGTTCTGTGATGGTACTGTTGGGCACTTGGGCGCAAAGCATCGTAACCTTTCAGCCGGTAGAAGCGGCGACTGCGATTGCAAGCGTTAACCTGATTTATAAGTTGCATGTACTATTGGGCTTAACTCTCTTTGTGGTATTCCCCTTCACCCGGATGGTTCATGTTATTAGTGCACCCATCTGGTATCTGGGACGAAACTACCAACTGGTGCGGCAAAAAGTGTTTTAGCACACTGTTGGCACTTAGTATCGGAGCGGCTTGTTTTTGGACGTTCGGATTGAATAAAACAGAACCCCCGCAGCTTGTGCCGCGGGGTTTTTTGAGGTAAATACTATGACAAATTCCGCAACCAGCACCCAAGCCATCGAAAAGGATTTACCAAATATAGTCGTTAATGGCGCAACCATATCCAAAGAAACGTTAGCGATGGAACTTCAGTATCACCCTGCCGCCAGTGCGGAAGAAGCGATCAGCAAGGCGGCCCAGGCGCTTATTATTCAGGAGTTGTTCGTGCAGGAGGCAACGGCTCAAGGTTTGGATCAGGCACTAAAACCCTTTGAGAATGAAACCAAAAGTGAGGCGCTGATACGATCCTTAATAGAAGCTGAGATCGAAGCGCCGCAAACGGATGAAGTCAGCTGTCGTCGCTATTTTGAACAAAACCGGGAGCGCTTTCGCAGTCCCGATATCGTTGAAGCGTGCCACATCCTGATTGCCGCTGACCCCCAGGATCCGCTAGCGCGTGATGCCGCTAAAAGCCAAGCTGAAGAGTTAGTGGTAATTTTACAAAAGGATCCTCATCAATTTGTTGCTTTAGTGAAACAGTATTCAGATTGCCCATCGAAAGAGACTGATGGGAACTTAGGCCAGCTGAGCAAGGGTCAAACCACTCCCGAATTTGAACGACAGTTATTCATGTTGGAACCCGGCTTGGCTGCTCACGCGATAGAATCCCGTTACGGTTATCATGTTGTCCGGGTAGACCGTAAGATAGCAGGTGATCCGCTACCCTTTGAGCAGGTGCGGGAAAAAATTGTGAGTTATCTGACGGAACAGGGAAATAGACGTGCGGTACGCCAGTATATCCATGAGTTGATGGACAAAGCGACAATCGAAGGTATTGATATTCAAGAGATCACTCAACCACTCACGCATTAATGCCGCGTGCGGCACAGGTTGGACGTCCCTAAGTGATGGCGGTCTCCGAAAGCAACCAGAATGAAAAATAGTGGAGTGAAAAATGCAAACCTTGATCCAAAAAGTAGTGGAACCCTTAGTTAGTCAATCGGCTCAGGTTTGTCCGTTTCTAATCCAGAAAATAACGCTGGAAAAACTTTTGTCTCAGGTGTTTGCGCTTGAGATTGCTGATGGCGATCTCGACTGTTTAGCTAACCGCTATCTCAAAGTCTATGTTAAAGATTTGAATATTGGTTGGCGTATAACTCTCAATGGCAATCATGTCCAAGTCGAGCGATTGGGCGGTGATGCCGATGTTACCATCAGTGGGAATGCCAAAGAGTTTGCCTTGTTGGTGAGTCGTCAGGAAGATCCGGACACCCTGTTTTTTCAGCGTAGATTGACCATTGAAGGGGATACGGAGTTGGGGTTGGAGGTAAAAAATATCCTCGATGCGCTTGATCATGAAAACTTATCTTTTCCACTGAAGCAGTTGTTGGAATCGGTATCTCACGTTAGTCGATTTATCTATGCCGCCTAAAAGAGTATTTTGAGATGGAATTAGTCTGTCCCGCTGGCAGCCTGCCAGCATTAAAAGTTGCCGTTGATAGTGGTGCTGATGCCGTTTATATGGGTTTTAAAGACGACACCAATGCGCGACATTTTGCCGGTTTAAACTTTAACGACCGCAAAGCCAAACAGGCTTTGGATTACGCCATTGACCGTCAAGTTAAAGTCTTTGTTGCGATTAATACCTACGCCCAACCCAAGGGTTGGAAACGTTGGCAGGAAGCAGTTGATCGCGCCTATGATCTGGGAGTGAATGCGTTGATTGTCGCCGACATGGGTGTTTTGGAGTATGCCTGCAATAAGTATCCCGATTTAGCGCTGCATCTGTCCGTACAGGGATCTGCGACAAATCATGAAGCATTAAAGTTTTACCATCAGCATTTCGGTATTCGTCGAGCAGTATTGCCTCGAGTGTTGTCCTTGGCCCAGGTAAAATTAGCCGCAGAAAAAAGTCCGGTTGATCTGGAGGTCTTTGGTTTCGGCAGCCTCTGCATCATGGCGGAAGGCCGCTGTTATCTGTCGTCCTATGTCACCGACGAATCACCCAATACCTGCGGTGCCTGTTCACCCGCCAAGGCGGTACGTTGGGAAGAAACGGCCGAGGGCAGGGAGTCACGTCTCAACAATGTACTGATTGATCGCTATCGGGAAGGTGAAAATGCAGGCTATCCAACCCTTTGCAAAGGGCGCTTTAAGGTTGATGATCATGTCTATAATGCGCTGGAAGAGCCCACTAGCCTGAATACCCTCCGTTTGATTCCAGAGTTAAGTGCGGCAGGGGTTAAGGCCATTAAATTGGAAGGAAGGCAGCGTAGCCCGGCTTATGTCGAACAGATTGTGCGGGTTTGGCGCGAGGCGCTGGATGCCTATGCGATCGAACGAGATAATTTTGCTCCGCGTGGTGAGTGGTTGGATAGCCTGTCCAAGGTTTCCGAGGGGACTCAAACAACGCTGGGTGCTTATAGCCGCCCTTGGCAGTAGGCTGATAATAAAAGTTCGGCGCTAGCCGGTTGAGCAAAAAGTTTTGGAGATAGAGACACAGTGAAAATATCCGTTGGCCCCATCCTCTACTATTGGCCAAAGCAACAGGTGTTGGATTTTTATCAGCGACTGCTGGACAGCCCGGTAGATATTATCTATTTGGGTGAGGCCGTTTGTTCGAAGCGCCATGAACTGCGTATTGAGGACTGGATAGAGCTGGCTGCCACCTTGAGTGAGTCTGGTAAACAGATCGTATTAACGACTCTGGCTTTGATTGAAGCTCGTTCGGAGCTTTCTGGATTGCAGAAAATTTGCAGCAACAACGCTAAAATTTCGGTGGAAGCGAATGATATGGCGGCGGTGCAAATGATGAGTGAAAAGAAGCTGCCCTTTATCTGTGGTTCATCGATTAATATCTACAACGCCCATACACTTAAAATTTTGCAACAACAGGGTATGCAGCGTTGGGTGATGCCGGTTGAGCTGAATCGGGAAACCCTAAGGGATATCCTTGCTGACGCTGAGGCAATGGGTATTGGGCGTCAGGTTGAAACGGAAGTCTTTGCTTATGGCAAACTACCCTTGGCCTATTCTGCCCGCTGTTTTACCGCACGGATGAAAAATTTGCCTAAGGATGATTGTCGTTATAGCTGCATCGAGTATCCAGAGGGTGTGGTAATGGAAACCCAAGAGGATGAAGAATTATTTACCCTGAACGGTATCCAAACGCAATCCGGGTATTGTTATAACCTACTACCGCAACTGCCGGAGATGATTGATTTGGGCGTGGATGTGGTACGTATTAGTCCGCAATTTAAAGGGATAGAACAAATCATCCAGCAGTTTCGCGATGGTATTGATCAGGGCAAGGTTGATAGCGGGCTGATTGCACGACAGCATTGCAATGGTTATTGGTTTGGTCAGTCTGGGATGAGTACAGTACAGGATATTTAACCAGTAAAATACGATTAGGCACACCAAAGACAGGGGTTTGGTCTCTTAGATTAACTGAGTTTTGGGGGTTAATCGGTTCTGTGCCGGCAAAAGAATTTTAGCTTTAAATTAAAGGGCCTTGTTATAATGCTTGGCTTAAAGTATTTGTTGAGGATGAGTTAAATCATGGGACATGCGCAAGAAAATGCTGAATTTGTACCACTAAATATTGCCGTGCTGACAGTATCTGATACCCGCACCGAGGAGACGGATACTTCCGGGCATACCCTCGTCGATAGACTCCAGCAAACCGGGCATAAATTACAGAGTAAAGCGATTGTTAAGGATGATGTCTATCAGCTGCGTTCAATTCTGTCGCAGTGGATTGCGGAAAGCGAAATACATGTGGTTTTGATCACAGGAGGAACCGGATTTACCGCTCGTGATAGCACACCAGAGGCTGTAAAACCTCTCTTCGATAAAACCGTAGAAGGTTTCGGTGAACTGTTTCGACAAATCTCAGCCCAGGATATTGGCAGTTCAACTGTCCAGTCTCGGGCATTAGCCGGAATTGCCAATAACACGGTTGTTTTTTGTATGCCGGGATCGCCTAATGCCTGTAAAACAGCCTGGGACGGTATCATCAAGGAGCAGTTGGATGCTCGCCACCGCCCCTGCAATTTTGTTGCTATGGTGCTGGCAAAGGTGGCGGCGGAGGCTCCAGTCATTACCGCCTGTGAGACTCGCTCATGACGGGTTGTAGTGGTTGTGATGCTCCAGCAGCAGGTGCAAAATCGGAGTTAATGCCCGTCGAACAGGCATTGGCGCAATTGTTAGCGGCAGCGCCAAAACAAACGGAAATCGTTCAAGTAACCTTGGACGAGGCTTTGGGTTTTTATTTAGCCGAAGACCAAATTTCGGGTGTTAATGTGCCGCCTGCCGACAATAGCGCAATGGATGGTTATGCGATCAATACAACGAGTCTGGCTGATGGCGCTTGCCTTCCGGTAGTGCAACGAATTCCTGCGGGGGCCGTTCCTCAACCATTGTCAGCTGGCGGTGCCGCGCGAATTTTTACTGGTGCGGAGGTGCCAGCGGGAGCCAATGCTGTGGTGATGCAGGAAGAGTGTATCGTTGAAGAGAATCATGTGGTTTTTCCAGAAAAGATTAAACCGGGACAAAATATTCGGCCAAAGGGCGATGATATAAAAATCGGAGATTTAATCGTTTCGGCTGGTGCTAAACTGACGCCACAGCTTCTTAGCTTGTTGGCCTCTGTTGGTATCGCCGAGGTGAAGGTTTTCAAACCACTGCGTATCGCTATTCTTTCCACGGGCGATGAGCTGGTCGAACCCGGTAAT
>JAIPFG010000134.1 GCA_021736745.1 Pseudomonadales bacterium | reverse complement strand
AGCATGCGGCACAGCGCCATCTGCATTTGGCGTTAATCACGTTACCCACTTCGTTGTTGCAGCAATATTGGCCTGAGGTAGTATTTGATCAGCCGACAGTGACCTGTTTGCGGTCATGCCTCATGAAACCGGAGCATTTGGCCTGGGTCGACCGGATCTGGGAAATCATTAGGGATCTGCCTCGAGAATAATCCGAACTACGCTGTTTGGGTCGGAAGGCGGCCTAATAGCACTCTGTCAGAAAGAAGGAAAACCGATGACTGAATTGACAACGGCTCAAGCGATGGTAGCCACACTCGAGCAATATGGTATTGATACGCTATTTGGTGTGCCGGGGGCACAAACCTATGATCTGTTTGATGCCATCGGTTCATCCTCGATAAGATTGATCGGTGCGCGCCATGAACAGGCTACGGCCTATATGGCTTTTGGTTATGCAAAATCTACCGGAAAAGTTGGAGTTTATTCTGTTGTGCCTGGCCCTGGTATGCTCAATGCTACGGCGGCACTCTGCACGGCCTACGGTGCGGGCGCACCGGTTCTTTGCCTGACAGGGCAAGTGCCTTCGGAATTTATTGGTTCCGGGAAAGGGGCTTTGCATGAACTGCCCGATCAACTGGCGACTTTGCGCAGTCTCACTAAATGGGCGGATCGCATTAATCATCCCGAGCAGGCCCCGGCATTGATCGCTGAAGCCTTCCGGCAAATGTTAAGCGGGCGCCAACAACCGGTCGCTTTGGAAACACCCTGGGATGTGTTCGGTCAACGGGCGGATGTTTGCTTGCAGCCAGATAGGGGAGAAATAGTGCAACCGGCGCTTGATTTAAATAGTATTCAGGCGGCGGTGGATCTGATAAAAGAGGCTCGCCATCCAATGATTATGGTGGGAGGCGGGGCGCAGGGTTGTTCAGCGGAAATTCGGGAATTGGCTGAATGGCTGCAAGTACCGGTGGTGTCGTTCCGCAGTGGCAAGGGGTTGGTCAGCGATGAGCATGCACTGGGGTTCAATTGCGCGCAAGGAAGTCGTTATTGGCCGCAAACGGATCTTCTGATTGCGATCGGTACACGTATGGAGTTGCGCTGGGCGCGCTGGGTTGGGCCGGATCAGCCGACCGCAGTTAAAGTGATACGCCTAGAGATCGATCCACAGGAAATGGATCGTCATCCGGTGGATGTGCCGATTATTGCGGATGCCAAGGAATCTGTAAAAGCCTTGTTGGAGGCGGTTAGGGAGGATGTGCGTCAGAGTGTATCCCGTGAGGCGGAATTCAGCGCCATCAAACAGGCGGTGCAGATAGAAATTGAAAAGAACGTCCAGCCGCAGCTCAGTTACCTACAGGTTATTCGCGATGTGCTGCCGAGAGATGGTTTTTTCGTAGAGGAAATTTCGCAAATGGGTTTTGCCTCCTGGTTCGGTTTTCCTGTTTATCAGCCGCGCACTTTCGTGACCGGGGGCTATCAGGGAACGCTTGGATTTGGCTTTCCAACGGCCTTGGGGGTTAAGGTCGCTAACCCTGACAAGGCAGTCGTATCCGTAGTGGGGGACGGTGGATTTATGTTTGGTGTCCAGGAGTTAGCTACGGCAGTACAGTATGGTATTAATCTGGTAACCATCGTGTTTAACAACAGCGCTTTTGAAAATGTCAGGCGAGATCAACAACGTTTTTATGGTGGCCGGTTGCAGGGGTCGGTTTTACAAAATCCAGACTTTGTCCGGTTAGCCGAGTCCTTTGGTGTAACGGGATATCGCATTGATTCGCCAATAGGCTTGCGTTCGGTTTTAGACAAAGCGCTTCAGCAGGATCAACCGGCTCTGATCGAGGTGGAGATAAAAACCGGCTCTGAGGGGTCGCCCTGGAAATACCTGATGCCGGGCACAGCCTATGGTGGATAACGGTATTTTGTCGGGTTGGTTTGGTTCTATGAGTAGCGGTTAGTGTTAATCTTCAGCCAACTTGGTTGCAACACTATCAATTTTATCCTGCATACTTTGTTCACGGTCTATGCGGGTTCCTACCTTAAGACTGGTGGTAATACGCGGCGCACCCATGGCGTGGACCTGTTCGTGGCATTGTTTGACTATCGCGAATACTTCGTCCCACTCTCCTTCGATATTCGTACCATAGGCATGCATTTGATAGGAAAGACCGGATTCCTTTAGGATTTTCTGACAGGCGGCAACGTACTTGGAAACGGAAATCCCCACGCCCAGTGGTACCACACATAAATCAATCATCACTTTCATACGAGTTGTCCCCTGATCTGTTCAATAACAGGCTGTGTCTGTGGACGGACATGGCGCCAGATAAAAAATGCCTCGGCGGCCTGTTCCACCAGCATTCCCAAGCCATCCATTACTTTGGCTGCTCCCTGCTCTTTAGCCCACTGCATAAAAACCGTATCTTGCGCGCCGTACATCATGTCATAGCACCAGGCATTCGCACGTAATATCCCCCCTGGTAAAGGCGGTAATTCATTTTGCAAGCTGGCAGCGGTACCGTTAATGACCCAATCGAATTGCTGGCGGGTTAATTGGTCATAGCCTATTGCTCGAATAGGATTTTTTTTGGAAAAAAGATCGGCCAGTTGCGTTGCTTTACTCAGGGTTCGATTGGCAATCACCAGTTGCTTCGGCTTTTCCGCCAACAGGTTACTTAATACCCCGCGTACTGCGCCTCCGGCACCCAATATCAGTATTTTTTTACCAGTGACAGTTCCCTGCTGATTACGCAAAATATCTCGCGCCAAACCTATCCCATCGGTATTGTCTGCGTACAATCTTCCTTCTCGACCAACCAGAAGGGTATTGGCAGAACCCGCCAGCTCCGCCCGATCGCTACGAACCTGCGCCAGTTGCCACGCCTGGAGTTTGAAGGGAACGGTGATGTTAAGCCCTTTGCCGCCTGAAGAAAAAAATTTTTTAACCTCTTCTTTGAATTGATCAATGGGGGCTAATAATTTCGTATAATTCATATCCTGACCGGTTTGCTGGGCAAACGCACGGTGAATTTCCGGTGATTTGCTTTGCGCAATGGGGTTGCCTATTACGGCATACTGATCGGTCATGTGTTTCCCCTATAAAATCCAGCGGTTGGGTTGCAAGTATTCATCATAAAGCTCGGCCTCTGGGGTGCCGGGTTCCGGCTGCCAGTTATAATCCCAATGTACCACCGGGGGTAGTGACATGAGGATGGATTCGGTACGTCCGCCCGTTTGTAAGCCAAACAGCGTTCCGCGATCCCAGACCAGGTTGAATTCCACATAACGTCCGCGTCGGTAACATTGAAATTTTCTTTCCCGGTCGCTATAGGGCGTCTGTTTCCGTTGGGCAAGAATAGGGCGGTAGGCCTGGATATAAGCGTCGCCGACACTGCGTACAAATGCAAAGCATCGATCAAATCCCCACTTGTTGAGGTCATCGAAAAACAATCCTCCGACACCACGTGGTTCTTGCCGATGTTTTAAATAAAAATAATCATCACACCATTTTGCGTAGGTTTGATAAATCTCCTCGCCAAAAGGATCGCATGCCGCCTTCGCTGTTTCGTGCCAGTGACGGCAGTCTTCCGCAAAGCCATAATAGGGGGTGAGGTCAAAACCACCGCCGAACCACCATACGGGATCTTGTCCTTCCTTGTCGGCAATAAAAAAACGAAAATTGGCGTGTGAGGTCGGTGCATAAGGGTTTTCGGGATGAATAACCAGAGATACACCTAATGCTTGAAAATGACAACCGGCTAACTCGGGTCGTGAAGCAGTGGCGGATTGAGGTAATTGTCCACCATAAACATGGGAGAAGTTAACTCCGCCCTTTTCTATCACGGCCCCTTGCTCAATCACCCGGGTTCGCCCTCCGCCGCCTTGCGCGCGCTGCCAATTTTCTTCTTTAAATGTAGCCGTGCCGTCCTCTGCTTCCAGTGCTTGGCAAATGTTGTCCTGGAGGGCGAGTAAATAATCTTTAACCGGTTCAATACGGGGCTCAGACAAGGGCGTTTCCTTTGGGCTAAATCGGTAACTAAATATTATAAGCGAGAGAAGTAACTGGGTGCTATTTATATGCCGCGTATCGACTTTCCGCTTAGGATATCTTTTATGATGGAAACCTGTTTGGCGCCGCCGAGCGGGCCGTTCAATACAAAATCAAGCTGTCCGTGAAAATTATGCGCTACCTGCCAGCGATTACGTGCAGGGGGGTGTCCCGTAAGGTTGGCGGAGGTGGAAACGATGGGGCCGCCAAAGGCTTTGCACAGTGCTCGAATCAGAGGGTGGGCACTGACTCGCAAGGCAACACCCGTTTTATCCCCTTTAATCCATGGGGGTGCAAAGCCCGGGTCAGGAATGACCCAAGTATTAAATCCAGGCCACTGCTGTTGCAAGATGTCTCTTTGTGTCTGATTGATCTGGTCGAGCCAAATCTGGAAGTCTGAACAGTCTCCTGAAATAAGGATCAGGCCTTTGTCGACGGATCGCTTTTTTATTGAAAGTAACTGCGTTACTGCCGACTCGTTATAGGGGTCGCACCCTAATCCCCAAACGGCTTCCGTGGGGTAGGCGATGATACCGCCTGCGCGCATCACTTCGGCAGCAAATTGGATCGGCCAGCTTCGCATGGGTATTTCCCGTAACGGAGAAGAGCCGATTGCTAGGCTTCTTCTCCAGAGAATTGATTTAAGGTAAGGGCTGAATCAGCCCTTAAGCTGCTGTTGAAGGGCGGCATCCTTCGCCTGAACCTCTAAGGCATTTGCCTGCCGTTCTTCCTTCAAGCGTTGCGCCAAGCTCTGGTCTGAGGTCGCTAAAATTTGTGCAGCCAGATAGGCGGCATTTTTTGCCCCCGCTTTACCGATGGCAACACTGGCTACAGGGATACCGCCTGGCATTTGGACCGTTGAAAGCAGTGCGTCCATGCCGCCTAAGCCGCCGGATTCGATGGGAACGCCAATAACTGGCTTTATTGTATTTGCCGCTACGGCACCCGCTAAATGAGCGGCCATGCCGGCTGCGGCAATAAATACGGCGCAGCCTCGAGAATCGGCATCTTTGACATAGGTATGCGTGGCATCAGGAGTACGGTGTGCCGAAGTAATCTTAACTTCAAAACTAAGTTCCAGTTTTTTCAACACATCAATAGCAGCCTGCATAACGGGAAAATCTGAGTCTGACCCCATTAAAATGGCGACGAATGGCTTGGACATTTGAGTACACCCCATCAAGATAAAAAGATCGCGAACGTTACCCTAGCCAGGATCGTTTTTCAAGTTTCTGGCACCGGTTTACTTTAGTACTAAAAAGCCGCCAAAATGGATACTTACATCATCGACTGTTGGTAGTTTTCCACGCCTACTTTTTCAATGAGGCCGAGCTGTGTTTCCAGCCAGTCGATATGTTCCTCTTCACTTTCCAAAATGTCCTGAAAGAGATCACGGGAAACATAGTCGGCTATGGACTCACAATAGGCGATGGCTTCACGCAATAAAGGGGTCGCTTCCATTTCCAGCTTTAAATCACACTCGAGCATTTCCTGGGTATTTTGCCCGATATACAGCTTTCCCAGATCCTGAAGGTTTGGCAGGCCCTCTAGAAAAAGAGTCCGTTCGATTAATTGGTCTGCGTGTTTCATTTCGTCGACAGACTCGTGGTATTCATGCTCATTGAGTTTTTTCAGGCCCCAGTCTTTATACATCCGTGCGTGCAGAAAATACTGGTTAATAGCGGTCAATTCATTTTTGAGTGCTTTATTCAGATACTGAATAACCTTCTTATCGCCCTTCATTGGAGGTTCCTCTCAATTAGCCATTGGTAGTGATAGTAACAGTGTAACCTTTCGTTCCAGTATTTTAAATTCTGGAAACTGGGGAAGGGGTAAAAAGGTTTTATTTTTTGTCACTTTTTTAGGAAAGGAAAAGGCCTGCCGGGGAGTTAAAAAGAAGGCGTTCCAAAAATGTCCATGCCGTTCGCCCGAATGAGAATTTAGGCCGCTGAATAAGCCAGTGACATGCTGTTGGAAAGGGATTTGTAGTCTTGAATCACTTCTTTGGCCGATTGGCAGCAGCGGCCACATTGTGATCCAACGCCCAGTCTTTTACCAATATCCCGTAAATTGCGAGCACCTTGGTCCATTTCATCCACTATGTCTTGGTCGGTAATACCCTTACAAAGACAAACGTACATTATTCGATTCCTCTTGGCGTTAGGTGATTCTAAACGATAAGACGAATGATAATGATTCCCATTAAGATTGTAAAGATTTATTTTTATTCGGGTAGGATAATTTCCATGCGCAAACCACCTTCTCCGCAATTACTGGCAAAAATATCACCGCCATGCAATCTGATTGCGCGTTGTGCTATGGCAAGCCCAAGTCCGTATCCACCGCTAGCACGGTCTCGTGCTTCCGCTTCTCGATAGAAGGGCTCAAACAAGTGAGTTAATGCTTGATCCGTAACGCCGGGTCCGAAATCCCGTACTTCGATTCGTAAACCTTTTTCCTGAGTAGTCATTGTTACCTCGACATTGGCATTTTCAGGGGAATACCGCAGTGCATTACGAATAATGTTTTCCAGGGCGCTGTGAATCAAATCGCCATTGGCCATGAGGGTCAATGGGGTGCTTTCTAAGAGGATGACTTTTTTATGTTGTGGTTCTGCTTCGTAATTGGCATCTGCCACCACCTGCTGTACCAGCGCCTGAATATCCAGATTTTCTTTATTGAGATTTGACCCATTGCTACTAAGACGAACCAGCGCCAGAACCTGGCCAATAAGCTCCTCCAAGCGATCGGCTTCTTTCTCAATGCGATCATGCCCCGATTTACCTTGATCGCCTACCGCTTTGCGCGCTAAGCCAAGGGCTATCTGTAATCTAGCCAGCGGCGATCGCAGTTCATGAGAAATATCTCTCAACATGCGTTTCTGGGCTGATATCAGTTCTTCGATATGTTCGGCCATCCGATCAAATTCACGACCAAGATCGCCCAATTCATCACGTCTTGCAATGACCTGGGGCTCGACACGTGCACTCAGATCTCCTTTGGCTATTCGTTTGCTGGCATTCTGAAGCTGACGGATAGGGGAAGTGATATTCCTGGCCATCCATAAACTAATCAGACCGGTAACCACTAGCGAAACGGCAAATAGAATTCCACTGAAGGCGGGAGGACCAAAGCGCCAAATGCTGGGTTGATATCCAGGCTTAACATTTCTCATGATACGTACGAACCAAAACTGCTCGCCGCTATTAGCCGTCACTGGCTGGACGACTGCTCGATGACGCCCTAACCTGAGCTCAAAACGTCCACGGTTAATTTTTAATTCCGCCTGAATTTCCTTTGGTAAAAGGCGTCCTAATACATCCTGTCGGCTGGAATTGATTAAAAATGTAGAATTGACATGCCGGTTATGGTGCTCCAATAGCCACTCTCTGAAACCTTCTCCCCCTTTGGCTTCGTATAGGGTAACTGCGACCGCCGCCTGATGTTTATCCATCAATTCCCGCCTGACGTTAACGTGGTCCCGATCCATTAACAAACTAACGGTAAAAGTGGTGGCGACCATAATAAGAATCATCGCGGCCCAAATGGAGAGGAAAATTTTCCAGAAGATGGTGTTAAATTTAATTTGCTGCAACATAGTTTGTCCTCAATCCTATTCAGGATGAGATTCCTCTGGGGGCAATACGAAGATGTAACCGACACCACGTACCGATTGGATACGGGCATCGCCGCTGTGATATGGCCCTAGTTTTCGGCGAATATTACTAACGTGCATATCGATACTGCGGTCAAATTGGGTTAATTTGCGTTCTAAAATCATCTCGGTCAATTGCTTTTTGCTGATAACCTCACCAGCATGAGTCAGTAGTGCCTTAAGCAGATTGAATTCAGTGCCTGTTAAGCCAATCTCTCGGTTTCGGCAGTACACTTTGCGAGATGCTGTCAGCAATTCAATATCAGCGACTTTTAATGGTGGTTCTACCGATTGTAGGGTTACCATTGGTACTGCACGGCGCAAGATGGCACGTATC
>JAIPFG010000002.1 GCA_021736745.1 Pseudomonadales bacterium | reverse complement strand
CCCTGGTATATGTTGTCTGGATTAGCATCCGCTGTGCTATTAATAATGATAGTGTTGTCATCATTGCCCAGTTTGCGTAAACGAGTTTGGTCGGGTTACTCCGTCTTTCGCAAATATCATCTATTCATTTCAGTGAGTATTATTGTTTTATTGTTAATCCACCTTTTTGGCAGTCAATATTATCTTAACAGTCTGTGGAAAAAATTGTTGATGATCCTAATGGGCTGTTACGTATTGACGCGCTACGGTATTCAAAAAAGACGTTCAGGCTATAACGGTTCAAACGACAATCTCCGCAAACGGGGAAATGTGTCGGTTTCTATGTTGGTCAGTTATGGCAGCTTATGGATGATGCTGTTGTTATCCTTCTTGTTAGTCTTATTACAACAAACACTGATGTCAGATGGATAAGCTCGGCTGGATCGGTGTCAGTAGTTTAGTGGTAGCTGTTATTTTAGTCGGCTTAGCGGCCTTATCCTACCGTACGGATGCCCTCCAAGAACGACCGATGCTTTCGGTCATCTTCGGCCACAAAGATCATGAAGAGATTACTTGTACAAAGTGTCATCATAATTTTATCGACGATAGTGGTAGCGGTACTTGTTATTCATGCCATAAATACAGTCCGGAAATTAATGCGGAAATAGAAAGAATGTTTCATGATTTGTGTCGAGATTGTCATGTGGCAACCCGGCAGGAGGGGGAAGCAGCGGGGCCTTTGCGTAGCTGTGATCAATGCCATGACGCGACGCTAAAATCGGATTAATTACGGATGAGGCCACTTTTGGCCAAAGCATTGTAAATTTTTCGACTGATTTTGGCGAGTTGTTGGAGGTCGCCAAAGGTGGGTGATTCACCCTGGTTCAGCCGGTATTCCCAACTGTTTAATTCCATTTCCAGAAAATTGAGTAGTTTTTTCGAGCAGCCATGACATATACCCGAGCAAAGTTCGGCCTCAGATAAACCAAAAGGGATGGATGCTCTGGCTTCGTTTATCATTGAGAGCATCGCTTGCCGGGTGTCAGGTTTCATTGTTTTAATCATCGAGACGGTGGCTTTAATTTGGATGTCAGCTTTGATGAAGGCGAAATAATTGATTCTGATAAAAGACGTAGCTACTACCCAGTAATCCGACGGCAAGTGAAAGATCAATGATGCCAATAGTTATCAGCCATGTATACTTCCCTAGAGCATGGTTCGTGGCGGTATTTCCTAGGATAATCATTAGTACTAAAAACAGCATAAATCCCGGCCTGAATACCTGCCAGATTTTTGGGTGGGTTAGCTGGTCAATTCTGTTGAGATTGCGCTGGCAGCTTTTTCTGAAGATAAAAGCAATCTTTAAAACCCCGATGAACAATCCTATAACGACGGCAATGAGGATTTTGACTTGATTGGGCTCGATTTCGTTTGCCGCGATGAATAAGGTGAAGCTTTTAGACAAAAGCACGAAACCACCGCTAAGCCAAATCAGTACATAGAGCAATTTTAGAGCAGTGGTAGAGAGTTGAAACTTTATCATTGGTTGACCTGAAATTTTTCGTAAAGGGGCTTGATCCAAATTAGAAAACATACGGTAGTTATTGCCGATGAGCCAAAAATCATACACATCACCATGATTTGATAGCGTACGGCGATGAGTGGAGATACCCCTGATAGAATTTGTCCGGTCATCATTCCTGGGAGAGAGACCAAGCCCACCGCAAACAATGAGTTGACGACGGGGATTAATGAAGCTTGGAAAGCAATGTTACGTGCCTCATGATAGGGAATATTCCGGCTAATTTCCGCATAAAACCTTTCCGCTGCTAGGCTGACGCTGTTCATAGAATTGGCAAATATCATCCCGGCCAGGGGAATCATGTATTGAGGCCAGTACCAGGGATCGAGCCTAAGTACGGCCTGTGTGATCAGTGCCAAAGTGAGTCCGCCGCCAATGGCAATCGAGCCAAATGCTCTAATATATAGGCGATGTTGGTGCTTTTTTACGGTTCCCAGAGCGATCCAACTGGAAGCGACTACCATAACCGCTAAAATTACCAGAATGAGAGGTGCGCTATCCGACTCAAAAATAAAGGTTAAAAAATAACCGATCAGCAGGAGTTGAATCAGCATTCGGACAACTGCATATAGCGCATTGCTGGCGTTCAGCGACCATTTAAACAAAATAAAAAGCGCCACAATAACTGGCACAAAGGAAATAGCCAGATTGAGTAAAGGAATCGTTTGAATGGTGTGATTCATGCTGTTCTCTCACCCCCCCCCTAGTGCTTGGATGCCTTGGGTAAATCGGGGAATACGCAATTGTCGGTTGATCACTTAAATTTTTTCAACGCCACTTTTCAACCTTTGGAGTCGATAAGGTTTTTTATCTTCTGTCCGATGTGGATAGTAACAAAAAATCAAAATAAAGTGCTTGCTTATATAACTACCTTTCTGTGTTTAAAGGCTGAGCAGTTGTGATAACTCCTCTCCTTCAAAGCATAGTGGACGCTGAATTTGTTGATGTTATCAGTAAAAGCTAATGCGTAATGGGAACCAATCGCGTATATTTGCACAGAATCGATAATCTAAGGTGATCCAATTATTTTAGTCCTCCTTACGCACTTCCAAACTTTTTTAATACGAAGTGGGCGTCATTCGAGCGTTTTGAGACTCTTTCTGGAATTGGCTAACGATTCCAAAAACACACTGACCAATTGAGAACCTAATATGGCGCTAGCAATGAAGCTGTCGAGTATACAACAGGCCTTTCCCGAATTGATTTCAGCTCACCTTGGCGCTGATGCCGAAATTCAAAGAATTTATTCAATAGAAGGCGCTCAGGCCTGTGATCTCATTTTTGTTTCTTCAAAAGAATTTATTGAACCTGCATTAAAGAGTGTTGCTATTGGGGTTATTACGACTAAAGAATTAGCGGAAAAGTTTTTATCAAAAAAAGGTATTGGTGTCCTTATCGCCAATAACGTCTTGCTTGCTCATGCCACCATCAAACAGGCTTATTCTGACCGTGACTTTATCAACGAACAATGGGGTTCTGTCCACCAGTCCGCGATTGTTCATGAGACAGCACGGATCGCCAAAGACGTTTTTATTTCCCCCAATGTCACCATCGGTCAGAAAGTGGTTATCGGCAAGCGTAGTCGTATTTTAGCCGGTGTCGTCATTGAAGAAGGGGCACATATCGGAGAGGATTGTATCATCCGCCCCAATGCGGTAATTGGTTACGACTGTGTAATTAAAAATTTCGTGGATATTGGGGCTGGGACGGTGATTGGTTCTGAGGGGTTTGGCTTTGCGCAAGACGAAAAGCGTAAAAGTTTCCGTATACCCCAGACCGGCAATGTCGTGATCGAAGATCATGTGCGGATCGGCGCCAATAACTGTATCGACAGAGCCACCTATAAAAGTACCCGTATCGGCGCAGGCACCAAAACCGATAATCTTTGTCATTTTGCTCATAATGTTGAGATTGGGGAAGACTGTCTGCTAACCTCGATGTTTTGTATTGCCGGCACCAGTAAGTTGGGGGATCGCGTCATTGCCAGTGGCCAAACGGGTATTGTGGACCACGTCAATGTGTGTAGTGATACCGTATTACTACATCGAGCAGGAGTAACCAAAGATATTACTGAGCCTGGATTTTATGCGGGGTTACCGTTACAACCACTCGTTCATTACATGAAAAACAGTATACAATTACGCAAACTCTATGCGTTTTGCAAAAGCCTTAAAAATAATCAAGGGGTTGAGAATCGTTAGTTCTTTGGGCGGTAACACACATTTTTTCAAACGTACGAACAGAAGCTGGCAACAATAACGTTTTACAGAACCTTCGTTTAGTGCCCCTTGGCACATAATATTTTATCGCCATGTCAGTTTATTTAATCAATGGATGACAAAATCAGCTATTCCTTAGGATGATATAGAGAAGACGTCATCGTTGGTTTTTAATAACCACCTTTCCTTTATTTTATGGGTTTGTCTTGCCCCAGATTACATGGGATACAGTGGTTTTAATGGTGATTTATTAGGGGTCAACGTCTGTTTCTTCTGGGCTCGACGAATTTGTTCTAACACCGCCAATAAAGGCTCACCTTGCCAAGCGGATGCGCTACAGCCTAAGCCGTAAAGCCGGTTTTCCATATCCAATACCAAGGAGTTGATTTCCGGATGGCAATCAAGCTGACGTACATCATCTAGATTGTTGATGACCTCGTCGGGGAAAACCGCATTGAACCAAGCAATTAATGCGGGGCGAGCCGCCGCAGGATCATGTGATTTAACTGCTTTTTGAAGCAACTGATGGGCTTGGTGGCGCGTTTCTATCCGTTGTTTGTAGCTTTCATCCGGGTTGTTCAAAATGGATTTCGGTAATCGGTGTTTTGCTTGCCACCATAACCACAGTGTGGCTATCCAGAGTAGCGCAAACACGGCGCTGAGTGCCGGCCAAACCCCTGTGGGCGCGAGAGATTCTTGCTGGGCCATTACCTTCGTTTGTGGTTCGTTAATGATGACGGGGGGTAAAAGAGTATTGTTTGCCTGCTGTTTTGCGGGTAGCACGGACATTCTCGATACGGGAATCAGGCTTGTTTCCAAACGGTCCAGTTTCGTGTTCCACCAAGTAACAGAATAGGGCGGCAATTCAATAGGCCCCTCACGGCTGGGAACGATAGCCACCGATAGGCTGCGTTCTCCTATCACATTCGAACTGTTTTCCTGATTATTTAATACCGGTTGGTCGGGATAGAATTTTAACCCGTCACTTTCAGGAACTTTAATGTTGGGTAACTGTGCGGCATCCAATCCTATGGCTTTAATGCTGATCGTGCGAGTTTGAGATTCGCCAAGATGCAGCTTAATACTTCTGTCCGCCCAGGAATCTTCCAGCGTTAGTTGCTCGGTCGGTAACCAAGGTTGATCCGAGGGATAGCTGGCGGGCTTGGGTAGAACATTGATGATTTGGGTCGGTGATTTAGTTCGAACTCTGCGATTATCGGAGCGAAAAATACTGCCGTGAAGCGAAAGTGCGGTTGCCGTTAATACTTGTTCGGGGATGACCAGTTGGCCGCTGCGCTGAGGAACCACAGAGTATTTAATTTCAATAACAGAATAGCGCACGCCGTCAATAATCGTTTCATATTTCTGTTGACCGCCCAATTGTTGGATGACGGCATTTTCGATTTCGACCGGAGTGATGTTGGCATTATCCAAACCAACAGCGTGATAGACCTTCAGGCTGTATAGTAAACGTTCCTGGACATATACCTCTTGCTTGCTGACGGCACTGTCTAAGAAGACGTCACTCTTAGCTTGTCGTGGGTCCGTCGGACCGGGAGTAACCCTAATTTGAATTGGATTAGTGTTACTCCCGAGTACTGAAAATGATGGGATGGTAAGCTCGCCGGCACGTTTGGGAGCAATGACAAAAATGAGGTCATAATTGGCGCTACGTTGACCATTAATAAAGCTGAGCTCACTATTTTGCCGTCTGCTGAGAATGTCAAAGTCACGCTCCAATATTTTGATGTCCAGATTATCCGGAATGGAGCCGCTGTCGGATCGTAAGGTAAGGCTGATAATGTCCTGTTCCGAAATGGTATTACGGTCAACCGATGCAGTCACTTTTGCCTGTACCAAAGTGGGTGATAGGAGCACTACCGTTAGGGTTAGCAAAAGCCAGCTTAATCGGGTTTGTCTCATCAGAGAATTAACCAGTGTTACCATATGGGTTGATCTTCCTGTGGCGGTTGAAATTGATTTTCCTGTTGGTGCTGCCGGTATTGGTAATTAAATTTACGGCGGAGTAATCCGCTGGGGTCTTCCGGGATTCTCCGCAGCCACTGTTCCATGGCTTGTCGTTGCTCTTCCGATTGAGTTTCATCTTCAGTTAACTCAGATGTTGCCACCTGTTGGTTGGCTTCTTGCCCTTTCTGTTCTGAAGGCTGCGGGGATTGAGCGGGCTCTTGCTGTTCGCCATTCTCTTTTGCAGAAGCCTGTTCTTTCTGCTGTTCTGGACCGGTGTCATTTTGTGGCGGTGAATTTTTCTGACCAGTGTGATTTTGGCTGTCCGGTTGGGTTGAATTTTGCTGGTCGCCACTACTGCTATCAGAGCTTTCGCTATCTGCATTCTGTTCGGAGTTTTGTTGTTCGGAGTCCTGCTTGTCCGATGGGTTTTTAGTGCCCGCTTGATTCGGTTGTTTTTCCTGATCATCTTGGGCGTTATGATCGTCAGATTGATTTTGTTGCTGGTTTTGTATCAGCTGCTCCACCAGTTTTTTATTAAATAATGCATCTTCATGTTGCGGTGCTTTTTCTAAGGCCTGCCCATAGGCGGCGAGCGCCTCTTCTAATTGGCCGGCTTTTGCCAAGGCATTGCCACGATTGTAATATCCTTCGGTACTTTCATCTGTCGCAAAGGCATTGGCCGCCGCTTGATAATCACCCGCTTGATAGGCAGCGCTACCTTTCCATGGCATGGATTCAAACAGTTCAGCCGCACGCTTCGGATCTCCGGCACTTAATGCTTTAGCCCCCTGTTGATCGGGTGTCTGCCAAAGGTCGGCCCAGCCCATCGCCATGGTGGGAGTCGGGTCGAGCAATAGCATTAGACCCAACGACAAGAACCAACCGCGCCGGAACGATAAGGCCGCCAGGGGGGCCAGTAGTAGCAGCAACCATGGACCCATTTCCTGCCACTGATCAAACTCCCGGTCTACCTTATGGGAAATAGTATTGATATCCAATATTTCATCTTTTAGCAGATAACTGATATCGCTATCATCGATTTGTAGCTGGGCGAGGCGGGCGCCCGTCATTCTGGAGAGTCGTTGCAGGGGTTCTAACGCCATCTTGGCGATGACAATTTCCTGACCCTGTTTCAAGAACCCCTGCTCCGGAATAGGGATTGGTCCCCCTTCTTGAGTACCCACCGCAAGCATACTTAAGCGGTGAGTTTTCAATATCTCTGATAGTTTATCGGGGTCATCATCGTTAATTCCGTCGGTAATCAAGAGGATGCGTCCCTCATGGATACCACCATCTTTTAATAATTGTTGCGCAAGTTTGAGTGCCTGGTCAGGACGACTGCCAAGTACCGGCATAACGAGAGGGGAGAGTGCTGGCACCATCGCTTTAATCGTTCTGGTATCGTCGGTCAATGGGGAAACAATATGCGCATCTCCGGCATAGACAACCAATGCTGTTTGCCCTTGATCTCGTTGATCCAGGATGTCGATTAACTTGTGATGCGCCTTGGTCAGCCGGGAAGGTTGGACATCATTAGCCTGCATAGAGAGTGATAAATCCAACAGGATTACCAAGGCATCCTCTTTCTTATGCACGGGTTGCGGAATTTTTTTCCAAACGGGTCCGGCTAAAGCCACACTGGTCAACAAAAGACTGACCATAATGAGATAGAAAGGTAATCGGTTGACCTTGCCGCTTTGCTGTTCGAGGAGATAACCGAGGAGATGGCTGTCGATCGCCTGCGCCCAACTAGAACTGTGTTCACGGTAATTTTTTGACCATCGATGGATGAGTGGAATGAGGAATAATAACAATAACCAATAGGGACGCAGAAAGTGGAAATCAGCAAAATGGGTCGCTAAATCAGACATCGGTAAGCCCTCGCGTCGAAGACTGACTTAACCGGTATTTAATTGTCGGGTAAAACTTAACCAAGCTGACGATCAGGCTTAACAGAAGGAAGAGTGTTAACGGCCAAATAAACAGGGAACGTACAGGGTTGAAGGTTTCGGCATCCTGTTCAATCGGCTCGATTTGGTCCAGCATCGCATATATCTTTGCTAACTCCTGTGTATTATGGGCGCGAAAATACTGTCCACCGGTTTGTTCGGCAATATCCTGCAACATGCCCTCATCCAAATCTGCTGACGGGTTCATTGTCCTGCGGCCAAACAGTCCGCCAAAAGGACTCGATATTTCCATTTCGCTGGCGCCCACGCCGATAGTATAAATTTTTATCTGTTCAGCCTGAGCAATTTCTGTGGCTTTTTGTGGAGTAATCTGGCCTGCGGTATTGGCGCCATCGGTAAGCAAAATTAATAAACGACTGGTTTCTGGACGGTTGCGGAGTCGTTTGGTGGCCAAGCCAATAGCGTCACCAATTGCGGTTTGTTCGCCAGCAAAGCCAATTTGAGATTCATTTAAGAGGGTTTCGACGGCATGTCGATCAAAGGTAAGCGGCGCCTGCAGATACGCTTGTGTGCCAAAAAGTATCAAGCCGATACGATCGCCTTTACGTTGCGCGATAAAATCACCCAGTACTTCTTTGACTACGGCCAATCTTGTGACGGGTTGATCATTGAGCGTCAGGTCCTCTCGTTTCATGCTCCCTGATATGTCCACAGCGATCATGAGATCACGGCCGCTGGTCGGCAAACTGATCGGATCACCAATCCACTCAGGTTTTGCGGTGGCCATGACCAATGAGACCCAGGCACAGAAAAGCAATATATGGTAGAGATGGAAGGGAGTGTTAGCGCCTTTGTTCGGTAGAGATGCCGTAGTGGAAAGACTGGCGAGGTGTCTGAAAAAAGGTACGCGTAAAGCGGCATCATCTCTTTTGGCCGCTGGCAACAAATAATAAACCAATATGGGTAAGGGGAGTAGAAATAAGGCAAGGGGCCATGCAAACTGAATCATTTATGCTTCCTTATCCACTCGATACAGCATTGATAGAGTTCTTCCGCATTGATAGTGGCGAGTTGTGTTGGTTTTGCATAGGGAGCAGAAGTCAGTATTTGGCCGACGCCCTGGGTAAATGCCTGTGTGTTTCCGTGGGTATCCAAAAAGGTTAACCAGTCTGAATCTGTTAAACGCGCAACAGTTTTTTTGCCGTAACAAATTACTGAAATTTGTTTTAACAACAAATTGATTTTATTGGTAAATACCGGAGTGTTTTTTGAGGTTTGAAAATCCTGATAAAGCCGTTTTAGTTCCTGGGCAGCAAGGCGACGGTATCGATTTTTTTGATGGTGCCGGAAGATAAAGTAGCAAAGGGCAATGAAACTGGATAGTGCTATCAACGCCAATATCCACCAGCCAATGGCTGGCGGCCAAAAGCTGACCGGTGCCGGAAGATGAATATCCTTGAGTTGTAAAAGTGGATCCATAATCTATCTGCGTCAATCAGTAATCAATAGTATTTTTTCAAGCATCATGAACGACGGATTCCCAAGCCAGACATGAGGTTTGCTAATAGGTCCCGGTCTGTACGCAATTTTATTAAGGGAATTTTGAGTTGATCCAATCCGGTCTGTAATTGATGGATTTTTTGTTTGAATATTTGGCTATAGGCGTCCCTCACTTGCCCATCAAAAAGGTTAATTCGCGTGCGTTGAATACCATCGCTAATGGCATAAGCGCCTGGCGGAGGTAACTCCTCCTCTAGGCGGTCATAAATCAGTATACAAACAACATCGTTATGTTGAGATAGTTGATAGAGGTGGCGTTTGGAAGACTCATCAAAATCCTCAAAATCACTCAGGACAAATAATTCGCTACCGGGCTTCAGTATGCGTCGCGCCTGCTGCAGGCCGTCTGCCAGAGTGAAGCTGACGGTGGGGTTATTCTCTACATTGAGTGCATGGTTGTAGTTAAGTAACGTCTCGGTCAGTTGTAAGGCCGTGTGATGGCTGCGCCGGGGCCTGATATCGCGGTGTTGATCATCGCTAAAGACAATCCCGCCGATACGATCACCACGCGCCAAGGCTGACCAGGCAAGCAGTGAAGCGGCTTGGGCCGCAATGACTGACTTGAAGGCGACATGGCTGCCAAAAAACATCGACTGGCTTTGGTCCACAATAACTAAGGCTGGACGTTCCCGTTCTTCCGTATACAGTTTGGTATGAGGGCGGCCTGTGCGAGCGGTCACCCGCCAGTCAATCGTACGAATATCATCACCGGCTTGGTAGGCACGTACTTCGGCGAAATCAATACCCCGACCTCGAAACTTTGAGGAATGCAGTCCAGCTTGCAGACTCAACACTTTACGTTGTTTTGACAGTTTCAGGTCTTTCGCCAGCAACCGGCATCGCAGTAAGTTCTCAAGCGTTACGTAGACTTGACTGGCTTCATCGGAAGTGTTTTGTAGTACTTGAGCAGATGTCATGGATTAGGGGGCTGGCACTGAATCTAATAAAGCATCAATAATACTGTCTTTTCGATAGCCATTGGCTTCGGCTTCAAAACTGAGAATGATGCGATGCCTAATCACATCGTGAACAATGGCCTGGACGTCGTCGGGGGTCACAAAATCCTTGCCCTGCAACCAAGCATGAGCACGAGCACAGCGATCCAGGGAAATCGTGGCTCTAGGGCTGGCGCCATATTCAATCCAGTTCGCCAATTCTGCGTTATAAGCTTGTGCCTGCCGTGTCGCCATCACCAGTTGTACGATATATTCTTCAACGGCCTCCGACATATGGATCGCCAAGACTTCTTTGCGGGCAGCAAACACGCTTCCCTGGGTTAGAGAGGTCGTATGGGGAGTTGTGGTTTGGGTCAATGCTTCGTCTCTGACTAATTTCAAAATGCGACGCTCTGTGTCGATATCTGGGTAATCGATGGTGACGTGCATCAGGAATCGGTCAAGCTGTGCTTCCGGTAATGGGTAAGTCCCTTCTTGCTCGATAGGGTTTTGTGTAGCCATTACCATAAATAGTTCAGGCAATGGGTATGTGATGCGTCCTACGCTAACCTGACGCTCCGCCATAGCCTCCAACAAGGCGGATTGAACTTTTGCCGGGGCGCGGTTAATTTCATCGGCTAACACCAGATTATGGAAAATAGGGCCCTGTTGGAAATTAAAGCTACCATCTTCCGGGCGGAAGATTTCCGTACCGGTAATATCCGAGGGTAACAGATCGGGGGTAAATTGGATGCGATGAAAATCCGCTTCAATACCCTCGGAAAGGCATTTGATCGCGCGGGTTTTGGCTAACCCCGGAGCCCCTTCCACAAGCAGATGCCCATCGGCCAATAAGGCAATCAGTAATCGGTCAACCAGGTGCTCCTGACCAATAATTTGTTGTGATAAGCCCTGTTTTAAATGCTGAAATGCTAATTTCGTATCCATCGGTTAATTGGTAAGCCTTATAAAAAAGTGGTGATTTTATCCAATAAGAAAAATTCGTCCAGTGCCGAGGCATTTATAGATGCAAAGACCGACTAAAAGTTCGATGGGTGGGGGCTACAACTATTGATATTGTCTAATGCCTGTCTATAAATGCTAACTTCAATGTCAGCTTGTGTAGAGTAGCAGGAAAAACACCCAATGAATTGGCTGAAACTAACCTTTTGTCAAACATGAGGATTAGTAGAGGAGGCTGGAAATTGGAGTTTTGATCCAGCCTCATCAATAGCCGTAATTGATTTTAAGGTTTTTCAAAGAGCAATGTCATTCGATCGCTCTCGCCAATTTTCAGGTATTTCTGGTTATTGCCATCACCGGCTCTCAGCGAGGGTGGTAGCGACCAAACTCCTTTTTGGTAATCTTTGGTGTCATTGGGATTGGCATTGATTTCAGATTGTTTGACAAATTTGAAACCAGCTTTCTGCGCAAGCGCAATCACATAATCTTCACGCACATAGCCACTTTTTGCTTTAGGATCCTGTGGTTGCTCATTGCTGGCGCGGTGCTCTACCAGACCCAAAACGCCGCCAGGTTTTAAAGCGTTATAGAAAGCAGCGAAAGCCGCATCGGCTGAGCCGTCACTCACCCAATTGTGGACATTGCGGAAGGTGAGCACCATGTCTGCTGAACCGGCAGGTGCGATATCGACCTTTTTCGGTGGAGCAAATTCAGTTACCGTAATTCGATCATAGATATCGGGCCTGGCCTGTATTTTTTTGTTAAAAGCGGCCAGGTTACGGATGACGTAGCCAGCTTTCGAATGTTGATCAAAACTTGCTGCATAGTACTTTCCCTGCTCACGTAAATAGGGGGCGAGCAGCTCCATATACCATCCTTTGCCGCCAGGAGAGATTTCCACGACTGTCATGTCAGGTTCAACGCCAAAGAACATCAGGGTTTGCAACGGATGTCTTGCTGCATCGCGCGCTTTATTACTAGGGTCCCGATGGTCTCCGTTAAGGATTTGATTCAGTAATCGCTCTTGATGTTCATGGGCCTGGAGAGTTGTGCTGGTCAAAACAAAGGGAAGCAGAGAAACAAGGAGCGCCGAGTTCAGAAGCGTTTTTAGGGTTTTAATGGGCATGAGAGTGATCCTTTTATGACAGAACGAGTGCAGGCTATTAGAGAATAATAAAAAACAAAGTTCAATAAAGCTGACCTGAAACAGGAAATAACCTGAATATATTACCCCTACTTTCGGGTAGGGGGTGGATGGGGAAAAACACCCCCTTTGCGCGGTTATCTTATACGAACCTGTCTATTAGTATCTATCCTGCTTTATTTAACAAATAAATGGAGGGGAAGTATGAAAAAAAGAATCAACCGCGAATTCAAAAAAAATAGGCTGTTAGCGGCAATGGGAATCGCCTACCTGGGTTTTGGCCTTGCTCCGCTAGCAGGTGCGGCCCAAGTATTAGAGGAAATAGTGGTTACTGCGCAAAAACATGCCCAGAGTATTAATGATGTTGGGATTACGGTTAATGCTTTCTCGGGAGATGTCATTAAAGATCTGGGTGTGTCATCAGCTGAAGATATTGCGCAATTCACCCCCGGTTTGACAGTCAATGAAACAGCGGCAACCGGTGTGCCGCTCTATACCATTCGAGGCATCGGCTTCCAGGATTATTCTACGGCGGCCTCATCAACCGTCGGCCTCTATTTTGATGAGGTGGCGATTCCCTATACCGTCATGAGCCGTGGTGTGGTATTTGATGTCGAACGGATTGAAGTCTTAAAAGGTCCGCAGGGTGATCTCTATGGCCGTAACACCACCGCAGGGCAGATTAATTTTATCAGCAATAAGCCTACGGAAGAGTTCGCCGCGGGTGTCACTGCCAGTTATGGGCGTTTCGACCAGTTTGATCTCGAAGGTTTTGTCAATGGCAGTTTGACCGATACCGTACAGGGGCGTGTGGCATTCAAAACCAGTCAGTCCAGTGAAGGTTGGCAGGAGAGTCAGACCCGGTCGGATGAGTTGGGCGAAAAGGATACCAATGCGATTCGCGCGCTCTTTAATGTTAACCTCTCCGATGATTTAAGCTTGTTGCTTAATCTACATTATGTGGAAGACCAGTCCGACAATAAAGCCAATACCGCTTATAACGGCACGTTAGCAGGGTTAACAGAATTTAATAATCCCTATACGCCCCTGGAAAATTATTTTCTGCCGACAGGATCGAACTTTGGCCAAACGCCTCCCTGGTATTCCACCGGGGATAACCGTGCCGCGGATTGGACCAATAGTTATACCAGCCCGATTACCGGAAAGACTTGGGATATCCGGCCGCAGAGGGATAATGAGCTTAAAGGATTATCGCTCAAGGTAGAATGGGATTTTGGCAACATGACCCTGACCTCAATCACCGGGTATGATGATTTTGAAAGGCAAGAGGCTAACGATTGGGATGGCGGCTTTTTTAATGATTCGAGCAATATTAATACCACGGATCTTCAAGTGTTTTCACAGGAACTGCGTCTCTCCGGTCAAACCGATAAACTATTATGGATAGCAGGGCTTTACTACTCCGAAGATGAGATGGATGAGTATTACCATTATTTCATGTCGGACTCCGTCTTTGGCCTAGGTTCAATTCCTTGGGGTGTTGGGCTATTTGCAGGAACGCCGATCCTCGAGCTTGACACCAAGTATAAGCAGGAAACGGAATCACGAGCGGTATTCGGACATGTCGAATGGCAGTTTACCGAGAAAATGCGGTTAACCGTTGGCTTACGTTATACCGAAGAAGAACGCGACTGGTCCGGTTGTACTTTTGTTGCTGAGGACGGTAGTTTAGCGGGATTCTTGAATGCGCAATTCGGCACGACTCTCGTTCCTGGAGATTGCGGAACCATTGACGATGATCCAAATTCGCCAACCTATATTTTCGCTTTGATTGGCGGACCTAATGTAAACGACGCGTTCCATGTCTACAAAGATAGTATCAGCACAGAAAAATGGATGGGCAAGCTGGGTGTTGATTACGCGATTACTGAAGACCTTTTGATCTATGCCACTTACTCGAATGCCTTTAAGTCAGGTGGATTTAATGGAGCGAATTCAAATACGACGCTGCAACTTAAACCTTATCAAGAGGAAGAAGTGACCGCTTTTGAAGTGGGGGTGAAAAGCACTTTATTGGACGGAGCAATGCAATTGAATGCGGCTGCCTTCTGGTATGACTATGAAGACAAGCAAGAACAGGATTTGGCGGTCGCTTTTGTGGGTAACATCGGCGGATTAACCAATGTACCGGAATCGCGAATTAACGGCGCGGAGCTGGATATGCAATGGGTGCCGTTGGAAGGCTTAACCATCAATCTCGGTGTTGCCTACCTGGATACACTCGTTGAAAAATGGAATGCGACCTCCAATGCCAGTGTCTGGCCTACGGTTGTTACCTTCGATGCCTCTGGGTTGGAATTGGCGCAGTCACCGGAATGGACTTACAACGGATTGGTGAGCTATGAATGGCCGCTGAGTGATTCGCTGATCATGGAAGTGGGAGCGGATTTTAATTTTACCGATACGACCTCTGGGGGCGCTGAACTGAGCGATGCGACTGACGACTACAGCATATACAATGCCCGCATCGGAATTAAAAACGTTGACGGCAAGTGGCGGGCTCTATTCTGGGGTCGCAATATTACTGATGAGGATTATTACCCAGCAGCCTATACGGGTGGCAATGGCCCTTATGTTCGCAGTATGGGTCTGCCGGTGACCTACGGTGTCTCTTTAAACTACAACTTCTAGGCAAACCGAGTCCCCTCGTTGTCGATGAAGATTCGGCCCGGTGTTTACCGGGCCCTTTTTCGAAAATATCTGTGTTTGACTGTGAGTAACCAATTATGACGATAAAGAAAATAAGTCTCCTCATCCTCTTTACGATGCTTATCTCGGCCTGTAACAAAAGTTCAGAGCCCAATGCATCCGCTCAAAACGCCGCTGATACCTTATTAGTGAATGGGAAAATCTATACAGTTGATGCTAGCCAGCCTTGGGTAGAAGCCGTGGCCATCAAGGATGGAAAGTATCAGTATGTCGGCGATATGAATGGTGTGAAACAATATCGAGGAAAACAAACGCAAGTGATCGATCTGCAAGGGAAAATGGCCATGCCGGGTATCAACGATGCTCATGTGCATCCTGAAATGGGCGGCTTGAAAATGCTTTATGAATGCGTTTTCCCCTTTACGGCTGGCCCGGATGAAATTGCCTTAACGCTTGAGAAATGCGTTAAGGAAAACCCAGATGCTGAGTGGATAATCGGTGGTCAGTGGGATAGCGATCTTTTTGTGAACCATAACCTTGCCTCTCCCAAAGCTTTGTTAGACAGTGTTTCTGGAAATAAGGCCGTCATGTTGAGTTCTGATTCGGGGCATGATGGCTGGGTGAACAGTAAAGCGTTGCAATTAGCGGGTATTAATAAAAATACCGAACCCGTCGAAGGCGGCGTCATCGGACGCGATCCCCATACGGGAGAACCTAATGGCTTGCTGCTCGAGCATGCCAAGGAGCTGGTAGGAAAACTCATTCCTGATTGGACGTTAACGCAGTATAAGGCTGCAACGGTTTATGCGATGGAAACGGCAAATCAGTATGGTATTACCGGATTTAAAGATGCCTGGACAAAGGAGGGTGCACTGACTGCATTTAAGGCTTTGAGTGATACCAATCAGATAACACTGCATCTGGCCGCAGCTATCGATGTGAAGTATGGGCTTGATCAGGACGAATCCTTTGACGTTTCCAAGTTAGAGACGCTAAGGGATAACTACGATACCAGTCAAGTCGACACACGCTTCGTAAAAATTTTTATGGACGGCGTTCCAACCTCATCCCGTACAGCGGCAATGCTAGCGAATTATTTGCCTACCAAAGATGGGCATAGCCATAGCGGTGGATTGCATTTTAATCCCGAGAAACTGGCAGAGATGATTACAGAACTAGATAAGGCTGGCTTTACGGTCAAAATACACACGGCCGGGGACCGCTCCGTTCGTGTGACACTTGATGCGATCGAACAGGCCCGTATAAGGAATGGTGACTCCGGACTGCGTCATGAACTGGCTCATGCCGGTTACATAGATGAAACAGATTTACCAAGGTTTGCTGCCCTGAATGCTGTTGCAGATCTTTCTCCTTACCTGTGGCATCCGTCGCCAATTATTGATTCCGTACTTGGGGCAGTGGGCGAACGTGGAGAACATTACTGGCCTATCAAAGACCTGTTAGCGTCCGGCGCACCGGTTGCCGCTGGTTCCGATTGGCCGGCGGCAGTACCTACCATGGATCCTTGGGTAGGTATCGAAGCGATGGTGACTCGTGCTGATCCTCGCGGGCAGTTCCCTGGCACCTTCTGGCCGGAGCAGGCGATCACCCTTGCGCAAGCATTGGAGATATATACGATGGGTGGAGCAAGAGCCCTACGACTGGAGAATCAAACCGGTTCGGTGATGTTGGGCAAATCGGCAGATTTGACCGTGTTAAATCAAAACCTGTTTGATATCCCGGTTGAAAAGATTAGTGATACACAGGTTGAAATGACGTTCTTTACTGGCAAAATGGTTTTTCAGCGCCCTCAGCAGCATTAAGCAATTATTGGACTTATTGTACTGAGATCCCACTGACTTTCTGGACAAGAGAAAATTTATGAACAGTGATAAAACAGGTTTTGTTTGGCACGAGATTTATATGTGGCACAACACGGGAAATTACGCCGGTGTCATGCCCTATGGTAATCCGGTACAGCCGGGTACCCATGTCGAAAATCCGGAAACGAAGCGTCGCTTTCGTAATTTACTGGAAGTCTCAGGCCTGTTGAAACAATTACAGCCGATTGCGGCGCGAGAGGCGACAGAAGAAGAAATACTGCGTTTTCATACCCCGGAATATTTGGAAAAAATAAAAACACTGAGCGCCACGTGTGGCGGCGATGCCGGAGTTTTTACACCGATGGGCAGCGGCAGCTATGAAATAGCGCGACTTTCCGCCGGTGGGGTATTGGCTGCGCTTGACGCTATTATGGCTGGAGAGGTAAAAAATGCTTATGCCTTAGTACGGCCACCGGGGCATCATGCGTTAGCTCATGAAGGCATGGGCTTTTGTCTGTTCGGCAACGCCGTTATTGCAGGTAAGCACGCACTGGCCCATTATGGGCTGGATCGTATCGCGACAGTCGATTGGGATGTTCACCATGGCAATGGCACCCAAAGTGGTTTTTATGATGATCCCCGTGCCCTGACAATCTCTCTGCACCAGGACTGTTGTTTTCCTCCGGATTCCGGTTATACCCATGAAAATGGTGAGGGCGAAGGGGAAGGGTTCAATATCAATATTCCTCTGCCCGCAGGTTCAGGGGTAGGTGCCTATGGAGCGGCATTTGACCGGGTCGTTATTCCGGCACTGAAAACCTATCAACCTCAACTGATTATCGTTCCCTCCGGTTTTGATGCGGGAGCCTACGATCCACTCGGGCGTATGCAAATGCACAGCGGTGGTTACCGGTCATTAACCAAAAAATTAATGGCGTTAGCCGACGATATTTGTGGAGGACGAATTTTGATGTGTCATGAGGGAGGCTATAACGGCGATACCTTACCCTTTATGGGCTTGGCGGTATTGGAAGAATTAAGCGGTATTAGTACTGGGGTTGATGATCCCTTTATGGAAATAATGGCCGGACTGGGCGGACAACAACTGCTGCCACATCAGAGTGAGGCAATTGCCAGTGCAGAAGCCTTATTGAAAAAACTACCTAATGCCTAACCCTATGACTAAGGATGTTGCTGCACGATGGTAACCCTGGTTGCGATTGGAGGTTTAGCCCTCTCATTGCTCCAGACACTTATTGGCAGGTGTTGATTCTTGGTATCTTTACTATGTTTGGGTGATACCGCCTGTTTTGGATCATATTGCGTCAAGACAAAGAACAACCTGTAATCGTTGGTATTTAGGAGAAAACCAAGATGACTGTCGATCAAACAATGCCCGCTTCCGTCCTGCAATCCTACGCTGACTGCTGCCGTTACGGTGATGTTAATAGTCTGAAACAGTTGTTTCATGAGCAAGCGGCCATGTATGGAGTTCTGAACGGTCAATTAATTACCGGTACTCCGGAAGTGTTTTATCACACCGTTGCCACTGCGCCCTGTCCGGAGTCATCCGGTGAACCCTATGAGGCTATAATAGGGCACGCCGAGGTGGCGGGCGATACGGCAACCATTCTCCTTCGAGAAAATAATTATCTTGGTATGAATTTTACCAACAGTTTTCATTTGCTTAAAAAAGAGGGCAAGTGGTACATCGTAAGTAAGTTGTTTCAATCAGCCTAAACCTAGGCGGGGGACATTATTTGATGATCCCCATAGCCTTACCGACAAATACAGCAGAGGTGCGATTACGCACTTCCAGTTTGTCGAAAATATTCTTCAAATGCCATTTGACGGTATTGTCGGCAATAAAAAGCTTCTCTGCTATTTGATGATTCGTCTTACCCTGAGAAATTAACACGAGGATCTCTACCTCCCGCTGACTCAATTTCTCTGACTCAGAGATGGTTTTAGGACTGTTCTTCGTCGGGGTATTTGGTTTTTCCAACTGGGCCAAGAAGTGTTTCCCTGCGATCGACATTCCTTCTTGATTTGGGCTGGCTGCCACTAACTTAAAGACAAAGGGGGCTTCCTCCAGAAACAGACTGAAGTAAGGGCCGGTTTGTGCCTTTTCGATAGCGCTGCAGATCGTCCGATAAGCCAGACCTTTCTGCTCTAACATTAATTCAGCCTGTGCTTTCATAATGTATAGGAGTAATTGCGGTCGGCGAGTCTCGGTCTTTTCTGCCAGCGTTAGTAATTGATCGACCAATAATAATGCTTCAGTATATTCTCCTAACCCCAAGAGTAGCCTCGACTTGATCAGTAATTTAAACCCTGATTCACGCTCCCAGCCTTGCGGCATGGGCTCAGGCGCTTCCGAATGGGGCTGTATACCCAATAGATTGGCGGTGGCTAAGGCACGATATACTTGTCCTTCCGCTATTAATAGTCGGATTTGCTCATTGGCTACCAGCAACCGTTGATATTTAAGGTTGGCGGATTGGCAAATTGACTGTGCGCGCGCCAAATGGGCATAGGCTTCGGAACGATTATCGTCACGCCAACAAATTTTCGCCATGACAATGTGGCCAAGTACTGGCGCACTGGCTTGGGAACACTCCTCGACATAGGGAAGGTTTTGTTCGAGCAGCTCGCGCGCATCCTCGATTTGATTCCACTCATATAAGATACAGCCGCGATATAGTGAGGGTTCTGCCGAGATATAGCTGCGCCAGCTTTCTTCCAGTTCAGCTGTTTTTTCCGCCAGGCTAAACAGTTGCTCCGCCCGGGGTAAATCGCCGATAGCCATTTCCACGAGAGCGGAAAAGCATTGTGAATAGACGATGCCGTAGGTGGAATTACATTGCGCATGATAAATGTTCCCTCTTGCCAATGCCTCTCGAGCCAGTTGGTATTCGCCTTCGGCAAAATGACAATAACCTAAAATATTCTGTTGCGCGCCATGGATGAAGGGTTCAACCGCAGCGCTGAGGGGTTGCAGAGCAACGGCTTTGGCTCTGACAACATCATCGGCAGCTACGGCCGTTCCACTGCGGTAAACATTTAGTTCTTCCCGTAATCCAGGAATTGATTCCCCGCGGGCTTCCAGTTCATCGAGTCGTTGTTCCGCCTCACGCAAGGCTTCAGCTGCTTCCGTAGGGCGCCGCATATGAAACAATGCACAACATTTATACCCCGGAATGGTAGGGCGGTCAGCCATCAAATCAGCAGGAATACGGTTGATCCATTCCAACACCTGAGTCATATGACCGCGGGTAATAAACTGTTTGGCATGACGTTCAACCAATTCTGTTAAAAACGGGAAATCCTGACCCTCTATGGCATGTGACACGGCATCGTCAATGAGTCCCTTTTCGGCAAACCAATGACTGGCAAGCCGATGGAGTTCATGCAGTTTTTTGGGATGGTTGATAGCTAATTGGTTGAGCAGAAACTCCCGGAATAAATAATGATACCGATACCATCCTCTGGTTTGATCCAAGGGGATCAAAAACAGGTTCTGCTGTAGGCATTGATCAATGAGTTGACGGTTGTTTTGTCCTGGATTAATGCAGTCACAGAGTTCTGGTTGGAAACGATTAAGCACAGCGGTGTGTAATAAAAACTGCCGCATTTCCGAGGTCAAATTACCCAGAACATCTTTGGCAAGATAATCAGCGATATCGAGTACGTTGCCAGAAATTTTATTGAGAATTTCCTGTTGGTTTGAGGTGCCCATTAAGGCGAGTGTGACCAATTGGATTGCGGCGGGCCAACCTTCCGTTTGTTGAGTAATTTTATGGATGGTTTGTTCATCAAGCGGCGTGCTTAACTGTTGCCCAATAAACTGCGCTACGTCCTGTTCGCTAAACCTAAGGCTATTGGCATTGATTTCCATTAGACGGTGATGCACTTTTAGGCTGCCTATGGAAAACTGCGGACGTTTCCTGCTGGCAATAATCAATGAAAAATTGTCTGGTGATTGATTAATCAGCGTTTCCATAATACGTGCAATTGCCGGGGTATCTACGGCATGATAATCATCGATAAACATCACAATAGAAGAGGGTTGCTCAGCAATTTCCCTCATCAGGGCGGCAATGATGGTTGTCGACCTTTCCGCATTCCAGTTAAGCAGTTGGCTGCGTGCAATGACGCCGGAGATGGCATTGGCATGAGTCAGCGCCGCGATAAAATAGGTCAGCAATGCAAATGCATTGTTTTCTTCCTGTTCCAGAGAGAGCCAGCATGTCAAACTGTTTTGTCCGTTCAGGTTTTGATGCCATTCTGACATGAGAGTTGATTTGCCATAACCGGCGGGAGCGCAAATCAGTGTGACCGGGCACTGAGGTTGTTCTGTGATTAAGTGGTCAAATTGTGAACGATGAACCACACGACCGCTGTTGGTCGGAGGTAGAAGTTTGGTCAGAATAATGTCTTGATCAAGGGGCATACTGTACTCATCGATTGGTGTTTACGTTTTTACTGTTCCGGCGTTCCAAACCCGCCACCACCTGGAGTTTCGACCACAAAGGTATTGCCACTCTTCATTGCCACCTGGTCGGTTGCTTTCAGTGCAGTTACCTTGCCGTTTATGTGCTGAATGTAATTTTTCCCCACTGCGCCTGGTTTCCCGCCAGCAAGACCAAAGGGCGGTGTCTGACGGTGAGAAGACAAGATGGCCGCTGACATAGGCTTTAAAAATTGAATTTTCCGAACGACTCCGTCGCCGCCACTATACTTACCTTGGCCGCCGCTGTGCCTGCGGATAGAGAAATCCTCCACTAATACTGGGTAGCGCCATTCTAGCACTTCAGGGTCGGTGAGACGGGAGTTGGTCATATGCGATTGTATCGCGCTAACGCCATGAAAGCTCGGTCCTGCCCCCATCCCCCCCGCGATGGTTTCATAATACTGATAGTTGTCATCGCCAAAGGTAAAATTATTCATGGTGCCCTGAGCCGCAGCGCACACGCCCAAGGCACCATATAATGCATTCACAATCCACTGTGACGTTTCCACGTTGCCGGCGACGACAGCGGCAGGATAGCGCGGGTTTAACAGAGAGCCCTCTGGAATAATTATTTGAATCGGCTTGAGACAGCCCTGGTTCATAGGGATATCTTCCTTCACCAGTGTTCTGAAAACATATAACACGGCTGCTTTACAGACGGCCGATGGCGCATTGAAATTATTGGGCAACTGTTTGGAGGTACCAGAGAAATCGACAGTGGCGCTGGCATTTTCTTTATCCAAAGAGATTTTTACCTTGATAGTGGCAAAATCATCGATTTGATAAATAAATTCACCCTCCATCAAGTCGCCGATAACTCTGCGGACGGAAGCTTCTGCGTTGTTCTGCACATGTCGCATATAGGCCTTAACCACCTCAACCCCATAGTGCTCGATCATGCGCCACATTTCTCCCGCGCCTTTCGTGTTGGCGGCCATTTGCGCTTTTAAATCAGCAATGTTCTGATCTGGATTACGTGCAGGATAATGGCCTGAGGTCAGCTGGTGACGGATTTCATCCTCTTTGAATTTCCCCTGCCGTAATAACCGGATATTATCGAACAGTACTCCTTCCTGATCGACGCTCGTACTGTTTGGCGGCATAGAGCCTGGGCTGATGCCGCCGATGTCCGCATGATGTCCACGGGAGGCTACAAAAAAGAGTATTTCGGAATGATTATGATCAAACACCGGGTTGATCACAGTGATGTCGGGCAGGTGGGTGCCACCATTATAGGGGGCATTGCTGACAAAGCTGTCTCCGGGGTGGATATCTTGCCTGAATTTGGCAATGATGCTTTTCACACTTTCACCCATAGAACCTAGATGGACAGGCATATGTGGCGCATTGGCAACCAAATCGCCTAGTGAATCAAAAATCGCACAGGAAAAATCCAGGCGTTCTTTGACGTTCACCGAGTGACTCGTATTTTCCAACACGGCACCCATTTGTTCGGCAATGGACATAAACAAATTGTTAAAAACTTCCAACATGATCGGATCAGCCTCTGTGCCGATCGCTACTCGGTTGGGGAGGGGCGTTATCCGCGTCAACTCCAGGTTACCCAAATCGGTTAGATGTGCTTGCCATCCTGGTTCGACGATATTGGTGCCGGTGGTTTCTATAATAATGGCCGGACCGTCAATTCGATCGCCTGGATGAAGAAGTTGCCTATCAAAAACTGGCGCCGGATAATTTTTCCCGCCACTAAAAAAATATGTCCGGGCAATAGCCTTTAAGTCATTGGGCCTAGGACCAAAAGTGGGGGAAGTGACATGCTCGTTATGTCCTGGACCAACCGCTTCAACAGCGATGGACTCCAGAATGAGAGTTTTGTCAGGGACAGTAAAACCGTATTGCTGTTGATGTGCTGCTGCAAATGCAGAAACCGTGTGGGGAAAGTCAATAAAAGGCACCGCCAGGCTTGAATCCGTGCCGTCATATTTCACATAGGCGGTGTGCTGGAATCGAATAGTCTTCTCGTTGACCCCCTGTGTCACTAGTTTGCGACGGGTCTCCTCTTCCATGTTCTGCAAGTTTGGTTGTAATGTTTTTACCAAATGCTTGGAGAGTGGACTTTCCACCGCCTGCTGGCGGATGGTCCTTATATCGGCCAACCCCATACCGTAGGCGGAGAGAACGCCGGCCAAAGGGTGCAAAATTACTTTTTTCATGCCTAATGCATCGGCGACTAAGCAAGCATGTTGTCCGCCAGCGCCGCCGAAACTACAGAGGGTATAATCCGTGACATCGTAACCACGTTGTGTGGATATCTGTTTAATGGCGTTAGCCATATTATCGACGGCAATTTTAAGAAAACCTTCAGCCACAGCAAAGTGTGTGAGGATTTTCCCGGTCTGTTGCTGTATTTCGCGGGCTAGCTGTTTAAATTTTTGTTCGACAATGACACTGTCTAAAGGGCTGTCAGCATTCGGGCCAAAAACCCTGGGAAAGAAATCCGAATTGAGTTTTCCCAGCAACAGATTGCAATCTGTTACGGTGAGTGGACCACCACGGCGGTAACTGGCTGGACCGGGATTAGCCCCTGCGGACTCTGGCCCGACACGAAAACGACCACCTTCAAAACTGAGGATAGAACCGCCACCGGCAGCAACTGTATGGATTTGCATCATGGGTGCGCGCATTCTGACGCCAGCTACTTGAGCATCGAAGGTGCGTTCAAATTCACCCTGAAAATGAGAAACATCGGTGGATGTGCCGCCCATATCAAAAGCAATAATTCGTTGATGACCTGCCTGCTGAGAGATTTTAACGGCACCCACAATACCGCCGGCCGGTCCGGAAAGAATACTGTCTTTGCCTTGAAAGAGATCGGCGCTGACCAAGCCGCCATTGGACTGCATGAACATGAGTTGTGTGTTCCCCAGTTCGGCGGCAACCTGGTCGATATATTGCCTAAGAATGGGTGAAAGGTAAGCATCAACGACGGTAGTGTCACCGCGGCTGACCAGCTTCATCAGTGGACTGGTCTGGTGGCTTGTGGAAATTTGGGTGAAACCGATATCGGCAGCAATATTGGCCAGTTCTTGTTCATGATGAGGGTAGCGATAACCATGCATCAGCACGATGGCAATGGCTCGGATGCCACGAGCAAAAGCCTGAGATAATTGTTGCGCCGCTAGCTGCCTATCTAAACTGACTAGAACCTCACCTTGCGCGTTGATACGTTCATCAATTTCCACCACGTCCTGGTAAAGCAATTTCGGCAGTTTAATATCCAGTTCAAAAAGGTTCGGACGGTTTTGGTAAGCAATTCGCAGTGCATCTTTAAAGCCGCAGGTGATGGCTAGCAGGGTTGGCGTCCCTTTACGTTCCAATAATGCATTGGTAGCCACCGTTGTCCCCATTTTAACGGAGTGGAGAAGTTTGTGAGGAATTCGATCCTGGGGTGACACTTTAAGTATTTCCCGAATACCTTGGAGTGCCGCGTCAGCATACTGCTCGGGATTTTCAGACAGCAGTTTTCGGGTCAGGATATGACCTTCGGGACTCTGTGCCACCACGTCGGTGAAGGTGCCACCACGATCTACCCAAAACTGCCATTTTTTTAACATCTTATGCTGATTATCAAGGCTTGAAAAAACCATATTATTTTTTTCTTAACTATACTTTTCGCTCATAGTGTATTTACGTTATTGTAATGCACTTTTATGCAGGATTGGGCATCGTAAGCGGACATTCATTAAATACAATTCACGGGACAATAACAATGAAAGGCGTCATGCTGGCTGACAAGAAAAAATGTATGCTGCAATTAGAGAAGGAATTCAAAGCTAAATTAAATAAAGCTCAGCAGGAAAAAGTTATCACTTTTGCACGTGACTACTTTCAGAATGTACCGTTTGACGATCTCTCCGGTAAAAATGTATCGGACGTTTATGGGCAAACTCTCAGCGCGTGGAAATTCATCCAGGAATTTGATGGCAAAAGGCCGAAAATCAAAGTATTCAACCCTGATTTTGACCAGCACTTTTGGCAATCCAGTCATACCATTGTGATGGTGCTGCAAACCGATATGCCCTTTTTGGTGGATTCGGTTCGGATAGAATTGTCACGCCAGGAAATCAATATTCATGCAGTGCAAAGCATTGTTTCTCAGGTAAAACGCAACCCGAAAGGGAAATTTCAGGATCGTACCATCTGCAATTACCAGGATGGCTGCCGGATTGACATGAAAGGCTTTAAAACGGAAGCCTTTATGTATTTTGAAATCGACCGCATGGCGGGTAAAGAAATACTCACCCGGTTGGAAGAGGAATTGGAAGATGTCCTGGCGGATGTCGCTGCGGTGGTCAGTGATTTTGAGCCGATGAAAGCACAGGTAAATGAGATTGTTGAACGGTTAAGAAAAAATCCACCGCCGATAAATCGTGAGGAACTGGCGGAGTCGGAAACCTTTCTCACCTGGTTAGTAGATCAAAACTTTACTTTTTTAGGCTATAAAAAATATTCCCTGGTCGTTGAGGGTAATAAAAAACTGATTAAGTATTTAGAAGACGAAGAACTTGGACTGGTTAAACGCAAACGTAAATCTGCTCAAGATAAATATTTGGATGATTTAAGTCCTGACCTGCAGTCTTACATTGAAAAACCGCAGATACTTAGTTTTGCGAAATCAGGTAGTATGGCGCGGGTACATCGCCCCATTTACCCCGATTATATTGCCGTACGAGAGTTTAATGATAGGGGGGAAGTGATTGGTGAACATGGATTTTTGGGGCTTTACAGCCTGCCGGTGTACACCGAAAGAGCGCAACGGATTCCCGTGCTCAGAAAGAAAGTGGAACAGATTATCCAGCGTTCCGGTTTGTACCCATACAGCCATGAGGGTAAGCAACTGGCGCGTGTTATCGATACTTTTCCCCGTGAAGAATTATTTCTGACAGATATTGATGAGCTCTTTCAGACAATAACCCGAGTGGCTCAAATCAAAGAGCGCCAGCAGACTCGTCTGTTTGTGCGCAAAGATCATTACGGCAAGTTTTTTTCCTGCCTCGTTTATATGCCGAAGGAAAGCTATAACACTGAAACCAGAAAAAAAATACAGGCAATTCTCACTCAGGCATTTAATGCACTAAATGTGGAGTTTACCACCTATTTTAGTGAATCCATTTTAGTACGTACCCATTTTGTCCTACGCACAAATCCTAATCAGCAATGTGACTATGACTTGAAGGCACTCCGCCAGGAGATTATCGATGTCACCCGCTCCTGGCAAGATGAATTGCTTCAGGGGTTAGTTGACAGGTACGGTGAAGAACAGGGTATTTTATATGGGCGCCGTTTTCATAATGCCTTCCCCTCTAGTTTTAGAGATAACTTTCCGCCTCGCGTTGGTGTGACGGACGTACAACACATACTTTCCTTATCCGATAGCAACCCCATGACAACTTGGTTTTACCAGTATGCAGAGGACGAAGAAGAGGAAGTCCATTTCAGCCTTTACCACAGGGAAAAACCACTGCCGCTGTCAGACATTATTCCTATTTTAGAAAACATGGGGTTGAAGGTTATCGGTGAACACCCCTACAAAATAGTGGATAGGGAAGGGATGGTCGCCTGGAATCATGATTTCAATCTGATTTATCGGTTGGAAGGCGAAGTTGATGCCGAAGGTACCAATCAACTCTTTACTCAGGCCTTTGCTATGGTCTGGTGCGGTTTGGCCGCCAATGATAGTTTTAATCGCTTGGTCTTGGCGGCACAAATGGATTGGCGTTCGATTGCATTTATACGGGCCTGTGGACGTTATCTTAAACAAATACGGCTTGGCCTAAGCCAGGAATATATTGCCGATACGCTATTAAGGCATATGGAATTTACCCGTTTGATTGTCCGGTATTTTAATACTAAGTTTGACCCTGATCTCAAACTGAATTATGACGCCAGACAGAAACAGCTCAAACAATTGGAGAAGGAGTACCTTGCGCTTCTGGATCAGGTAGAAAGTCTCAGTGAAGACCGCGTATTACGACGTTATCTTGAGCTAAACAAGGCCATGCTGCGGACCAATTTTTTTCAGACCCAGACGGAAGGGGCGACAAAAGAGTATATCTCCTTCAAGCTGGATCCTAAGCAGATGCCGGATATCCCCTTGCCCTGTCCTATGTATGAAATTTTTGTTTATTCGAACCGCATGGAAGGCGTGCATTTGCGTGGGGGCAAGGTCGCTCGCGGTGGTCTGCGCTGGTCAGATCGGATCGAAGATTACCGTACGGAAGTGCTGGGATTAGTGAAAGCACAGCAGGTGAAAAATGCGGTTATCGTCCCGGTTGGCGCAAAGGGTGGTTTTGTCGCGCACCGAACCTTTGAAATGACGGATCGTGAAGCCTTTATGGCTGAAGGCATCGCCTGCTATAAAACCTTTATCCGCGGATTATTGGATGTGAGTGATAACCTCCTGAAGGGTAAAATTATCCCGCCGCCAAGAGTGCTGCGTTACGATGAGGACGACCCCTATCTAGTGGTGGCTGCGGATAAGGGCACGGCTACCTTTTCGGATATCTCCAATGGTATTGCCAAAGAATATGGCTACTGGCTGGGCGATGCCTTTGCCTCAGGTGGCAGCCAGGGCTATGACCATAAGGGGATGGGGATTACCGCGCGCGGTGCCTGGGTGTCTGTACAGCGCCATTTCCGAGAGCGGGGTCTTGATGTGCAGCATACGGACTTCACCGTGGTTGGCATTGGCGATATGGCCGGCGATGTGTTTGGAAACGGCATGCTCTTGTCGGAGCATATACAACTGGTCGCGGCTTTTAATCATATGCATATTTTTATTGACCCTAACCCGAATGCCGCGAAAAGTTTTAGTGAGCGAAAACGTTTATTTGAGCAGCCACGCTCCAGTTGGACGGATTATGACAGGAAATTAATATCGAAAGGCGGTGGGGTTTACCACCGTAGCGTTAAATCCATCAATGTTTCTCCCGAAATGAAGCAACGGTTTGATATTAAAGCAAATCAGTTGACGCCGAATGACCTAATTAACGCGCTGCTGAAGTCACCGGTTGACATGATCTGGAACGGAGGCATTGGCACCTATGTGAAGGCAACCAGCGAATCACATCTTGATGTCGGCGATAAAGCGAATGATGCCATACGAATTAATGGTGCTCAGTTACGGGCCAAGGTGGTGGTCGAAGGTGGGAATCTCGGGATGACGCAATTGGGTCGTGTGGAATATGGCTTGGCCGGAGGCATCAGTAATACGGATGCCATTGATAACGCCGGCGGTGTCGACTGCTCTGATCATGAGGTCAATATTAAAATCCTGTTGGACAATTTGGTTACGGCAGGAGAACTTACTGAAAAACAGCGTAATAAACTGTTAGTGGATATGACTGAGGATGTCGCTACCCTGGTCCTGGAAAATAACTACCAGCAAGTCCAAGCCATTAGTATCGCGCAATCCAGTGCCGATCAATACATGAATGAAT
This sequence comes from Pseudomonadales bacterium, assembly GCA_021736745.1. Lineage (GTDB taxonomy): Bacteria > Pseudomonadota > Gammaproteobacteria > Pseudomonadales > IMCC2047 > JAJFKB01. The sequence goes on along the minus strand of JAIPFG010000002.1, from coordinate 14,622 downwards.
ATCGACGGTTCATTACCTACCTGGAGGAAACGGGGAAATTGAATCGCGCGTTGGAGTTTTTGCCCTCCGATGAGGAATTGGCTCAACGGGATGAGCATGGCAAAACATTGACCCGCCCCGAGCTATCGGTTCTGATTTCTTACAGCAAAGCGGAATTGAAGGAAATGCTGGTCAACACCACTATCCCTGATGACGATTATATGTCCCAGGCGGTGGAAACGGCTTTCCCCAAAATACTGACAAAAAAATACAAAGGTGCTGTGCACCAGCATCAGCTGCGCCGTGAAATAATTGCGACGCAGCTTGCAAATGATATCGTGAATCACATGGGCATTACGTATGTCAGCCGTATGCGTAACTCTACCGATGCACAAAATGAACAAATTGCGATGGCTTATGTCATTGCGAGAGATATCTTTCAAATGCCAAAAAAATGGAAGGCAATTGAGGCCCTGGATAATCAAGTCTCAGCCAAAGTACAAACCGATATGATGTTTTCCCTGATGCGGTTAGTGCGACATGGCGCCCGATGGTTACTCCGGCATCGTCGTAATTATGGTGATGTTAAATCCGTCATTCAGCACTTTAACCCAGGGATTGAAAAGTTATGTAAGAATATGCCTGGGATTCTTTGTGGCGAGCCATTAAAACAATGGCAAAAGGCCAACGATGAACTATTGAGTACCGGTGTGCCGGAAGCGTTAGCGGCAGATATTGCCAGTTGCAGCGCCATTTATTTTGCCCTGGATATTATTGAGGCGACGGCAGACACTGGAGCTGACCTGGATCAGGTAGCACATATCTTCTTTAACCTAGCTAACTGTCTTAATTTACACTGGTTCCGGCAGCAAATTATTCTGTTGGATGTGGATACCCGCTGGCATGCTGCGGTACGGGACACTTTCAGAGACGACCTTGATTTGCAACTGCGCAAGCTAACCAATGCGGTGATTAAAATCGATTCAGGTGCGCCAAAAGATCCAGAAGAGCGCGTTAAATATTGGATAAACGACCACCAGGAACTGTTGAGTCGCTGGCAATCCATGCAAAAAGAACTGCGTAACGCTCCAGCGGTCGATACCGCGATGTTTACAGTAGCAATCAGGGAGTTAATGCGTATGGAGCAAGAAGAATAATACAACTAACAGCCAACTGCGCCGGCTGAGCTGGGTTCGATTGTGGTTGGATAATGGTAAAGAGACACTACTGGGTACAACCATTCTATGTCAGAAATCCTTTTTGATCTCATGATTTCCTCGCAGGACTATCTGGCGCTCTATCAGGGGATTGCCAAAGATGTCATCACCAAAGACCGTCGTGGAAAAACTGTGCGCTTTCCGGCAAAAATTCTACGACCTTTTGTAACACACCATGGCATCAGCGGCACTTTTCGGATTGAATTTGACGAGAACAATAAATTCAAAAAAATTACCCGTTTGGTTGGTTAGGTCTTGTAAACTAACTAGGCCAGGCAACGTTAAAATAATTTGCCCATTCTCAGTGGGGTTGATTTAAAGACAACGCCAATATGCTGGGCCATTTTAAAAAATGGCTAACGTGCTGATTTCATCTCTATTGGCAAAACTTGTTAAAGGGTGGGCTAATGTGTCAACAAGAATCCAAGGCATCCTGTTTTAGGTTGACGAGTGTGGCTTACCACATCCCGAGAATTTTAGCTTTCAGAGTAGAATATAATGAGTGATTCAATACCAAAGGTGATCATCTGGGACATGGGAGGCATCATGTACCGCTTTTTCACGGAACTTCTGCTTGAAGTTGGGAAAAAGCAAGGATGGCCTTTGGAGCGACTACCGCTTGGGCCGACAGGGCCTGGTGCTGATCCTTTTTACCAGCGGATGGACAAGGGGGAAATGAGTGAACCCGAGTACCTGAAGTGTATTACTGATGTGCTTGCAAAACAGGGAATTGAATTTTCGCCCTATAAGGATCTCGATTTTTCTAAAGGAGAACGGGTGCAGACTTGGAATGTCATTAAACACCTTAAAATGGCGGGGTTTAGACAGGCGCTGCTGACCAACGATGCGAGCGCCTGGTTAGGAGATTGTTGGTGGGAAAAATGGCCCCATGTTCATCTGTTTGAGCAGGTAATCGACGTCAAATCTATCGGTGTGAGAAAACCGGCGCCTGAGCCCTATCTCGCCTGTGTTAAAGCTCTTCACTGTGAGCCGAAAGACTGCCTGTTTGTCGATGATATGCATGCAAATTGTCGGGGCGCGGAAGCGGTAGGCATGCAAAGTTTCTGGTTTGATATTCTTGATCCTGAGGGGAGTATGGTAAAACTGCAATTGGCGTTAGGCGTTAAGCCTTTATAAACACAAGACCGTTTAAGGCGTTCTTTTGTATCTCAATATTTGCATTGTTAAGCACAATTTTATTTTAAGAAATTATTAAGATGAATGCTTCAAGATATTGAATTTAAATTAAAAATAATTTTATTCGAGATTTTCTAATCTTGCCCTCCTTCTGATGAAGAGAGAATAAGGTCATCGATTGGTTTCGGATTTATAAATGGCTGGAGTAGCATCCAGGGCAGATAGCGGTATTTCTCATCTCTAAATTCTGCCAGCCCCACTACCATCTTTTCGTGACCCAGGGCGGGATGCTCCATATAGGTGCCGAACAGTCTGTCCCACCAGGGCGTCACTCCGGAGAAATTGCAATTGGCTTCAATCTGGGAGGCAGAATGATGAATTCTGTGAAGATCAGGCGTTACCATTATTTTTCGCAGCTGCCAATCGACTGTTTTTGGAATGCATAGGTTGCCATGAACAAAAGCGGCCATGAATACTTGTAATATTTTGTAAACCATATAAGCGATGGCGGGGATACCAAAGATAAAAATAACGATCAACTCAAGCGCAACGCTAAAGACAGCTTCTAAGGGATGGAAACGAAGGCTGGTCGAAAAATCATAATCCATATCGGAGTGGTGCATTCTATGCAGTCGCCAAAGCAGCGGGATATGATGCAGCAGATAGTGTTGCAGGTAGTTATTCAGGTCGAGGACGATAATACCAATCAACAATGCCCATGCTGTAGGGACATGAAACAAGGACATTAGCCCCCAGCCATTTTGTTCGGTGTTGAGGGCGAGGGCGATCCCGAAAAAGGGGAAAATTGTACGTACCAGTAGAATATCTAGGATGGTCACGGCGATATTGCCAAGCCAACGCAACCCCATGGGTTGGCTTAGGGGTTGACGTGGCGTAATGCTCTCCCAGGTGGCGACGAATGCTATGGCGAAAAAATAGCAGCCGGTATAGATCTCACCCTCGTGGGAAAGTAGATAATTTTCCATCAAAAACCTGGAGTCCGAGTGTTAGCTGACAAATCATGACAGTTAACCTGAGAGCCAGACGGATTTATTTACGGGCTTTGTATCTGGCCAATAAGATTGCACTGACGACGCCTATACCCAGCAACGTAATAATATTAGGTTCAGGTATTTGTGCTGTTGTCGCCCAAATCGGGGATGCAATTGCGAATCCTGCCGCTATCGCGCTCATGGTCAATAGATTGTTTTTTTGCTGCTCCATCAATTCATTCCTCGTTGTTATGTTTTATGCATTGAATTCCGCTAGTAGGGCTGGAATCATTTGTATTTTTTTTAGATGAAGACCTGTTAAGAATTAAGCAGCAATTTACAAGCCAATTTATAACTATTTGAAATTTAAAAAAATAAATTTGTAATAGAGGCCCCGCTGTATAAAATACTGACACTTTCCAGTGCTCGGTGATATGACTTTCTAAGAAGTTCGGTTTACGCACGGCTTTTACCCAATACGGCTAAAATGTAAGCTCAATGCCAGAAGGATATTCGCCAATACTACCGAAATTTTTATGACAGATAGGTATGAAGGCTATGGAAATTACCCTCCATCAGATTTAAAATAGGAATTAACCATTGCTAAGCTATCGCCATTCCTTTCATGCCGGAAATTTTGCGGACGTACTCAAGCACATTGTGCTTATCGAAATTCTTGAGCATTTGGCTAAGAAAAACAATGCCTTTGACTATATCGATACCCATGCCGGCGCAGGGCTATATGATTTAACCTCCGTGCAGGCAGAAAAGCTAAGGGAATATACGACGGGCATCGACAAGCTGATACCTGACGAATGGCCAGAACTGGAACGTTATTTTGATGTTTTACAGGCCTATAATGCTACTGATGCCCGACGTTATTATCCGGGTTCACCCAAGATAGCACTGGCGTTGATGCGAGCTCAAGATAAAGCCCGTTTGTTTGAGATGCATCCGGCGGATTTTGGCCTTTTGCAAAAAAATACGGCAAGTGATCGACGTGTTAAGGTCATGCGCGAAGATGGGTTGAAGGGTTTGCTTGCTTTATTACCCCCGTTATCCCGTCGAGCTTTAATCCTGATAGACCCTTCCTATGAATTAAAAAATGAGTTTACTCAGGTTTCAACGACGATTGTACAAGCCTACAAAAAATTTGCGGGCGGTATTTATGCTATTTGGTACCCCGTAGTAGCGCGTCAACCTGTTGAACGGATGGAGCATGCCCTCAAGGTCAGTGGAATTAAAAAAATACAGCGGTTTGAATTAGCAATAAAAGCGGATACAGAGGGCAGGGGAATGACGGCAGCTGGGATGATTGTTATTAATCCTCCCTGGACGTTGATGGATAAAATGTCCTTGTTGCTACCCCGGTTGGTTGAGGTTCTGAGCACTGATAACGCTGCTTATTATAGGGCAGATGTTCTGGTGGGTGAGTAGGGGAGTATAAGGATCAGCCGACCTTCAGAATGCCATCGAATATTCCACCTTGTGTTGGTCTGTGCCTGCCCGCATCCATCATTTTTTACCCTAGCACTAAAGTAATTTTTCGATATGATCAGCTAAAAAAACAGGGTCATAACCATACGCTATCTGATCGACAATTTTACCAAAAGGGTCCACGATATAAGTCATACTGGAGTGGACAACATCAACCCCCCCATGGTGAACGGCCGCTGGATTCTCTTTGAGTTCATAGTGTGTGTGAAAGCTTTGGGTCGTCTGATCCAGTTGCTCTTTGCTGCCTGTGAGCCCCATAATTCGTTGGTCAAATTGCGCCAAGTAACGTTTAATTTTTTCAGGATTATCTCTTTTGTAATCAACTGAAATAAAGACCGGTACGATATCGTCACCAAGTCGTTTTTTATCCAAATATTTAACAGTTTGTGCGACTTTCGCTGTCTGAGTTGGGCAAATATCAGGGCAGGAGGTAAAGCCGAAATAAACCAGCATCCATTTGCCCCCCATATCGCGCTGAGATATTTCAGCTCCAGAGGTATCAATCAATGAGAAATTAACCCGGTTATCCAGATTTTCATGTTGAAAATATGCAAACAAAAATCCAGCTCCGATAATTGCAATCATGACAAATAATAAATGGAGCGATTGTTTTTTGGGTGATTGAATTTCTGTGTTCATGTGACCTCCTTTAGGTCGTTGCCTCGAAGCGATACGAGTAGTAGGTAATAGTCAATCCTGTACCGCTGTGATACCGGTTTTTACCTATCGTGCTCTTCACATCTCATGATTTCAACAGGCTATTACACGGTTGTTTTTTACGTAGCATACTTTGTGTGCTGTCACTAACTAAAATTATTTCTCCACAAAGGCGCGCTCAATGACATAATCACCAGGCGCTCCGGTATGTCGAGACACTTTGAATCCCCTGGCATCAAGGAGACTGCTCGTGTCTCTCAGCATGTCTGGACTGCCGCAGATCATAGCGCGGTCGACTGCGGGGTCTAGTGGTGGAAGTCCGATATCATCGAATAACTTGCCATCAGCTATCAGCTGGGTAAGTCGGCCTTGATTGCGGAAAGGTTCGCGTGTCACAGTCGGGTAGTAAATCAGTTTCTCTCGAACCATATCGCCTATGTATTCTTCATTCGGAAGATCTTGTTCAATTCGTTTAGCATAAGCCAACTCGCTAACATGACGCACCCCATGGACTAATACGACCTTTTCGAAGCGTGAGTAAACTTCAGGATCCCTGATAATGCTGAGAAATGGCGCAAGACCCGTGCCCGTGGACAGTAAATAAAGATGCTTTCCTGGAAGCAAATCGTGAATGACCAAGGTTCCTGTCGGCTTACTGCCCACGAGAATTTGATCGCCTGGCTTGATGCCCTGCAGGCGTGAAGTCAGAGGACCGTCTTGCACCTTGATGCTGAAAAACTCGAGATAATCATCATAATTTGCGCTTGCGATACTATAGGCACGCATGAGTGGGCGGTCTTCTTCGTTAAGACCAATCATGACAAAATGACCATTTTCAAATCGTAGTCCTGGGTCACGACTAGTGGTAAAGCTAAAGAGTGTATCGTTCCAGTGATGTACACTCAAAACGTCTGCGGTTCGTATTGCTGCCATAACAATGCTCCGAAAATATAATGAAAATTTACCCTTGGGTCATTCATGAGAATGATTAGTGCGCTGTCAGGTTCGAGGCCTATGGGTAGCAACAAAAATCATTCCTTAAAAATTAAAATCGCTCAAAAATTTCATAAAATACGAATAGCTTTTATTTATGAGTCGATGGTTGGCCGTGAGTTAAAGTAAGCCGCCTTCACTACGGGTAATCAAATTAGCTACCGATCTATTATTCTTACTCCTCATATAGTTCATCAGCCGCGAAGTCATCTTCTATTTCACCATCGGAAATTAAAAATTTCCTACGTTGTAAGTAGATGTCTCTTATAAACGAGTATTTATCACCTTGAATGAGCTTTTCCAGCGAAAGTAAGTCTGCTCGCGTATCAACAGAATCCAAGATATAAACGCTATTGCGTGTGGGAACGTGATCAATGTATTTTTGCGGTAAAGTATAGGCATCTGGGATCAGGCCTACAGCATCACGCAGAGTACTTGGCCCCAAAAATGGCAGTACTATATAGGGGCCTGGCCCAACGTTCCAACCGGCGAAAGTTTGCCCGAAATCCTCATTATGTTTTTTGAGTCCTAAGGGAGTGGCTACATCAAAAATACCAGCGACGCCAACGGTTGAATTAATGACAAAGCGGCTGGCATCACTAACTGCCTCTGGGAACTTAGCTTGTAAAGTGTTGTTAAGAAATATTCCTAATTCCTGTAAATTATCAAATACATTCGTAATGTGATGATCTAGAGGTTTAGGTATTACCCATTGATACGTTTTTGCGATTGGTTTTAAAAAATACTTATCGACGGTCTCATTAAAGACAAATACTTTTCTGTTCATGTTTTCCCAGGGGTCCTCTCCAGTTGCCTGGGCAGAGGAACAACATAAAAGGAAAGTTGCCATCAATGCAATTTTCAGAGGTTTATTAAATAACTTAGATAACATCATGATGGCTCTATATTCCTATTCCGCTGTTTAAAGGTGTTTTCTGTTCAGTCAGAAGAAGACCGCAATAACAATAAAACTAATCAATTGAGACAGAGGTTAGTCACGCCGTTATTTGTTTCGTACAACATGTTGCCGTTTGTTGATTAGGTGTCGTAATGGGGCATTTTTGGCCAGCATAGAACCAATAACCCAGCCCCATGAATACACTGCCACCGATGGTATTGCCCAAGGTTACCCAGAACAGGTTATGAGCGGCGCCAGCCAAGGTGATACTGTCTGGATGATTCGAAAGCAGGGCGAGTGAGAAGATGGTCATGTTAGCCACACAATGCTCATAGCCGCTGGCGATAAAAGTAAACAGCGCCCAAAAGATGGCGATTGCTTTTCCGGCATCAGACTTACATCGGGTGGCCATCCAGATGGCGAGGCAAACAAGCAGGTTACACAGGATACCGCGGGCAATGAGGCTAAAAGCATCGGCGTGTATTTTGTGCTCTGCAATTTTATGTAATGCGGGCGCTGCTTCATGGATTAAATTACCGCCACCGCCAATTAAGAACAGGCTGGCCAACAACAGTGCCCCAATGAAGTTACCGATCCAAACGACCCCCCATACCTGTAAAATTTTAGTCCAGCACACTTGCCGTTGAAGGTATCCGAACATCATATACATGGTATGTCCTGTGAATAATTCGGAACCCGCAAATACCACCAATATTAAGGCCACACAAAAAGTACTGCCCATCACCAGTTTTTGATAGGCCGGATCAACGGTGCCTCCTACGGATAGCATGAGGATAATGCCGAGACCGACATAGAGTCCTGCCATGACTGCGCCGATGGTGAAGCCGAAAGGGTGTGTTCTGAAAAATTGAACTTTCTTAGCCGCCATTGCAGCAAAGTGATTAATGGTCTCGTTGTTCATATTGCAGCCCCTCTATTCATAAGTTTTGTTGTCTATTACTGTTAATTTTTAGTCTAACTCTACAGGTAATAATTCTTTAAACATGCAAATATAATACATTATAAATATTGTAAGTCAAGCTTACTAAAATCCTTGACAGCTATTAATATAAAGGATTTAATAAACATGTATATTAAATATAGCGTTATAAATATATATGAATTACTTGTTTAAATAGTATTAATGACCGAGGAGGCGTTATGATTCAAGTCCAAGATTTTGTTTTTATATTAAGCCTTGCGCTAATGGCCTGTGTGTTGGCTGCCTTTGTTTTTGTTCTGCGGCATAGCGCTAATAAAACCGATTACAAGGAAGTGCAACCAAAGGCCTATCGTTTACGACGTGTTCTCTTCGGGGTGATCCTTGTCGGTGGCGTTGTTGCGACAGCCTGCACTATTTCCCCATTACCCTATGCTGCCACCCATGGAGGGTTAATCGATGGCGTTCAAATTAACGTTGAAGGTAAACAGTGGTATTGGGTTTTCAGTCAAGATCATGTGCCAGCAAACACAAAAGTTACTTTTAATGTAACCAGTGGCGATGTGAATCATGGTTTTGGTATTTATGACAGCAACCTGCGGTTGGTAGCGCAGACGCAGGCAATGCCTGGATACACTAATAAATTAGTGCACACGTTTGACCAGCCCGGTAACTATCAGATGATGTGCTTGGAATACTGCGGCTTGGTCCATCACGGCATGATCTCCAGCTTTACCGTCACTGACCCTGTCACCAGCACTGAATTTTGAGGAGAATAAAATGGATAATCTAAATTTAGGACCGCTTCCAGGTTCCGCCCGTAAAGGCATTCTGACCTATTTGAGTATTAGTGCTGTTGTATATTTGCTGATGATGCTGGCGGGGCTTGTCATGCGTTTATCCCAGGCGGGTATAATTGGTGTGCCACCGGATTTCTTTTACCAATTAATGACGGCACATGGAGCCGGTATGGTTGGGATATCAGGTTTAGCAGCCAGCGCTGTGCTTTGGTATTTTCTGCGGCGTTATGTTGAGTTAACCATTGGTATTTTATGGGCTAACCTGGCATTTTTCCTGATAGGTGTGGTGCTAATCCTTGGTGGCATTTTTATTGGTGGGTATGGTGGCGCATGGACTTTTCTGTTCCCTTTACCTTCCCACTCGATGGGAGCTTGGAGTGTCGGTGCCGCCGCGTCTTTTATGCTGGGATTATTATTGATTGGCGTTGGGTTTTTGCTGTTCTATCTGGATATCGCGCGGGCAATTTTATCCAAATACCGCAGCTTTCCAAGAGCGCTCGGTTGGCCTCAGTTATTTGCTAACAGTGACGCACCCATGCCTCCGGCAACTATCGTAGCCGCCACCATGGTCGTGATTGTCAATACCATGGGTATTGTTGCTGGTGCAGTGGTGATTGTGATCATGCTGGTCAACTTATTTATGCCGTCGTTTGCGGTCGATGCGTTGTTAACAAAAAACCTGATCTATTTTTTCGGCCATGTCTTTATTAATGCCACGATCTATCAAGCGGTGATTGCCGTTTATGAGTTACTGCCCGAATACACCAAACGACCATGGAAAGTGAATAAGGCATTTTTAGCTGCCTGGAGTGCTTCTTCCTTGATGGTTCTGGCAGTGTACCCACACCATCTGCTCATGGATTTTTCAATGCCGGTATGGATGGCTGTGGCGGGGCAAATTTTATCCTACGCCAATGGTATCCCACTGGTGGTAGTAACGGCCTATGGTGCCCTCACTATCGTGCATAAATCGGGTATTAAATGGAATATTGCTTCGGGTTTGCTCTTCTTGTCCATGTTCGGTTGGGCGGCCGGTGTGATCCCTGCCATTATTGACGCCACGGTTGCGGCTAATAATGTGATGCACAATACCATGTGGGTGCCTGGACACTTCCATTTCTATTTGTTGGTTGGTCTTGTCGCGATGCTGTTTGGCTTCATGTATTACCTGGTACATAAAGAAGATCAGGGTTCAAGCTGGATCGACCGTTCGGCATTTTTACTCTATGTGATAGGTGCTATCGGTTTTGCTGGTATGTTCCTGGTCAGTGGTATGAACAGTGTGCCAAGACGTTGGGCCGCACATTTGCCGGAATGGGTCAGCTATAGCCAAATTGCATCGGTATTCGCCATCCTGGTCGTGATTGGAGCCACTCTCTTTGCTATTAGGTTTATCACTCGACTGCCTCAGGCGAGGACGGTATAAGTAAATGAAACTTTGGCTGAGCGGTTTATTATCTTTGTGTATTACGGCAGCAGGCTTGTTTGTGCTGGCTGCCGGGACACATGGCTATAGCGTCTGGACGGAAGAAGGACAGCGCCGCTGGCAGGCCACCAATCATCCACAACAACTGCCACTGTTTGAATGGCGAAATCAGCATCATGAGGAGCGCAGTCTGGCAACACTCAATAAACCCATTGTGTTGCTGGACTTTATCTACACCAGCTGCCCAACCGTCTGTCAGCTAATGGGTTATGAATTTGGTCGTTTGCAGACCCTGCTTAAGGAAAAACAACTTGATCATTCGGTCCAGTTATTGAGTATTAGCTTTGATGCCGAACGGGATACACCAGCCACTATGGCAGAGTATTTAAAACGATATCGAGCCAACACAGCACACTGGGAAGGTGGGGTTGTCGAAGACAAAGGGCGATTGTCCGAATTACTCGAGCATTTGGGCGTCGTTGTCCTGCCAGACGGGCAGGGCGGTTATGTCCATAATGCCGCTTTTTATTTAGTGTACGAAGGGAGGGTTATTAGTATCTTTGACCGGGATCAGCTTCAGTTGATCCTGGAGTCTATCGAAGCTTTGGGCCAGGTTATATAGAGAGGTGTTGATGATGCAGATAAAACGACTCAACTATTTATCACTTGTTACTCCCGTTTTGATCGGAATGGTTTTGATGGGGGTCATGCGTTGGTTCGAGCAGTCTTTAGTCGTCAATATTCTGGTGGGTTATCCGCTACTGGTTTATTTTGGTTTTTATTATGGTCGTGAATTGATCGACCATCGGACCCTTCGGTCTACACTTGATGTCATTGGCGGTATTCCCGGGGTTTTGGTTGCCACCTTCACATTGGCATTCTGGATGATTCCACGTTGGGTAGATGCGTCGCTTGCGCATCTGAACATAGCGCTGATTAAGTACCTCTGTCTTATCCTGTTAGTGGGTTTCAGCTTGGGTTGTAGCTGGTCGAGAATGCACTTTATCACTAAGGCGGTGTTGAAGATCGAATTCTTAACCATGTTGTTCCGTTTAGGTTGGATTTATATGATTTCACCTGATCGGTTATGTAATAACTATTTGCTTGGAGAACAGGTGCTGTTAGGCAAGTCTTTGCTTGCTATTGGCTTCTTATTGATGATCGTGCTTTGTTTGCCGCTATTTGTGGCCGAGAGAGATGATCAAGGGCTGGAAAACCCTAAGTTAACTTAATATTGGTAGCTCTCACTAGGATTTATAGCGATAATTCGTGAAATAAATTAGTAAAGATTATCTTTAAAAACTACGATTTTTAATGGTAATTTAAACGTAATATTGAGCAGGCCGAGGGAAGTCGATGCATTTAACAAAACACACTGATATCTCACTGCGAGTTTTGATGTATCTGGGTATTAATAAGGGAGAGATTTGTAATATTACCGATATTGCGAAAAAAGTGACTGTATCCCGCAACCACTTGGTTAAGGTGGTGCATAAATTAGCGACGTTTGGCTATATCAAATCGGTTCAGGGTCGAGGCGGCGGTATTTTTATTGATGGCGATCTAACGGAAATTCGGGTTGGGGATGTGGTCCGCGATATGGAAGCCAACTTAACCATTGTCGATTGCTCTTCGAGATGTTGCCCGCTAACACCTTCCTGCATTTTAAAACGGGCATTGGATGATGCGACCAGAGCCTTTATGAAATGCCTGGACAGCTACACGCTTGATGACCTGATCCGCAATAAACGTACCTTGGTTCGACTGATCGGCTGAGCCTTATTCCGGAACCATCCGTACCAGTTCCTCCAAATGAGGCAGCAATTCAGAGCGCCTTTGAACATGAAAAATATAACGTGGAATCTCATGTTCTACGGTTTGTGCCATAAAAGGCGCGCCCCAAAAACTCAGCAAGGCTTCGGTTTCGCCACTTAACTGGCTGTCGCCTAAGATAAATGAAACAGGATTGTTTAAATCACGCCACAGCGGTTCTCTGATTTTGGCGGTAGTATTGCACGCCGCTATCATGGGCACGACCGTTTGCTGCCAAGTTTGCTGTTGTGCTTTGTCTAGGACAAACTGAATAGACGTGACTTTGGTATTTTCCAAGACGGGTTTTAACAGGGCATCAAAAAGTGCTTGTGTGCGGTACATTGAGAGGCAAACGTTGAACCAAAGTGTTTCGCCGCTCAAGTTCAGCAGAAAATGCTCATGGGCGGCGCGTAAATGACGCGGTCCGACCAAAATAACATCAGACGGGGCTATCGCCGCTTGAATTGATGCGATTCTATGGGCGGTTTGAGCGACCTTCCCGGCGGTGACTTCATTTTTTTCCGCATGGCGCAAAAAATTAATAAACAACAATCCGACCAGCGCCAGGAGAATCAAGAGAATGGTATGTTCATCCACAATGTGCAGGAGGTGCAGAATAATAGCAATGACCGCAGCAATAATCCCGGCAATCGCATCCCATTCGTATTTTAGAAATTTTTGTCGGTTCATTTAAAGAATCCTGTGCTGGTGATCCTCCGCCAATAAGCGGACTAAATGGGACAAAGTAAGTGATCAGTCTATTCCGGTCAAGGCTTCATCAGTGATTGTTCGAGCCGCAGAACCATTATTGTGGATGCAGTACTCGCGGCAAAACCTTCTTGCCAGGCCCGATAGGAGAAGGCGAACCATAATTTTCTACAATACTGGGTAATCAAGGCATGCTGTGGCGAAATTCATGATCCATAGCGTATAATCCGCTCCTCATTCCATTGGCGGTTTTTCGTTACTATGAGCTACTCTCTTCTTCGTAATTTGCTTTTCCTGCTGGCGCCGGAAACTTCCCATGACTTGGCTTTAAAGGGGATTGGTTTTGCTGAAAAAATCAAACTTACCCCGACCTTATTGCCAAAAGTACCTTGCAAGCCAGTTAAATTGATGGGGATTGAATTTCCCAACCCAGTCGGTTTGGCGGCGGGGCTGGATAAAAACGCAGACTATATTGATGGCCTGTCGGCTCTGGGGTTTGGTTTTATTGAAGTGGGTACTGTGACACCGAGGCCGCAACCTGGGAACCCCAAACCACGGCTGTTTCGTATCCCTGAACGCCAAGCCATTATTAATCGGATGGGATTTAATAACAAAGGTGTCGATTATTTGCTGTCGCAAGTGGCACAACGCCGTTCGGCCGGTGTGCTGGGCATCAATATTGGTAAAAATTTTGATACGCCAGTTGAAAAAGCGCTTGAGGATTACCTGATTGGTTTGCGTAGAGTTTATTCGGTGGCAGATTATATTACCGTCAACATATCCTCGCCGAATACACCAGGATTACGTACTTTACAATTTGGAGATTCCCTCAAAGGCCTCTTATCCGGTGTTAAAGAAGAACAGAGAAAGCTTGCTGAAGTGTATGGCTATTACCGACCTATTGCCGTTAAGATTGCACCGGATATGGTCACAGACGAAATCAAAGCCGTGGCAACCATCCTGAAGGAATTTGAAATGGACGCCGCTATTGCCACCAACACCACGTTGTCTCGCGCTGGGGTTGAAGGGTTAAAGCACGCGGAGGAGCCCGGGGGTTTGAGTGGCGCCCCCTTAACCAATAAATCGACACAAGTGCTCGCCGGACTTTGTGCTGAATTGGGAGATGAAATTCCAGTTATTGCTGCGGGAGGTATAATGGACGTGCCAACCGCCTTAGCCAAATTGAATGCCGGTGCGCGCCTTATCCAGATTTATACGGGGTTTATTTACGCAGGGCCAAAATTGGTTAGAGATATTGTGGTTGCCCTTTAATGATAAAGGAATCAGCAATGGATATATTGCTTTACACCAGCGTTGAATCAGCCTGCGCACAAAAAGTACGTTTGGTGTTATCAGAAAAAAAAGTCGATTGGAATGAGCGGTCGCTTAACCTTCGACGAGGTGACCAGTTTGCCCCGGAATATCTCAAGTTGAATCCAAAAGCGGTCGTTCCGACCTTGGTTCATGGCAATCAGGTGATAAGAGAATCCAGCGTTATCAACGAATATTTAGATGAAATCTTTCCCGATCCCCCTTTAAAACCATCTGACCCCTGGCTTCGTAGTC
>JAIPFG010000133.1 GCA_021736745.1 Pseudomonadales bacterium | reverse complement strand
GAGCGTATCGAAGCGATGTTAGTGTTACGTAAACTACATATGGAATATGGTCATATTCAAGAAATTATTATCCAAAATTTTCGTTCCAAGCCTGGAACTAAAATGTCCGAAGCGCCCGAGCCAGAGTTGAATGAGTTGCTTTGGACTATTGCTATTGCCAGAATTATTTTTGGCCCAGAAATGAGTATCCAAGCTCCACCTAATTTGAGCCCTGGTGTATTACCAAAAATTATAGATGCCGGCATTAATGATTGGGGTGGAGTCTCGCCTGTAACACCTGATTTTGTTAATCCAGAAGCCCCCTGGCCTCATCTGGAGACGTTGGCTCAAGAAACTGAAATTTCGGGAAAATATTTGCAGGAACGTTTGACTCTGTACCCCGACTTTATTCTTAATTACTCGAAGTGGTTAGATTCTGGGCTGCATACAAGGGCTTTAAGAATGATTGATACCGAGGGTTATCCTCGTACGGATGATTGGGTGCCAGGGAAGGGCTCTGTGCCGCCAAGCCAGGATATCCGAATGCTCAGTAGTGACATTTCTATAACACAGGTATCAAAGGATGTACGAGATATTGTTGCGCAAGCTATTCAGGGTGAATTGTTGTCGGAAAAGCAAGTTATAAGGCTCTTTCAGGTTCGTGGGCCGGAATTTACTTACGTGTGTAAGCAAGCAAACAAAATGCGAAGTGAGACCATTGGTGATACTGTTACTTATGTCGTAAATCGAAATATCAATAACACTAATGTGTGTTATTTTAAGTGTCAGTTTTGTGCTTTTTCTAAGGGAAAGACTAGTGAGAGTTTGCGTGATACCCCTTATGATCTAGAGAACTCAGAAATTGCTCGTCGGGCAAAGGAAGCTTGGGATCGAGGTGCAACGGAAGTGTGTGTTCAGGGAGGGATTAATCCGGATTATACTGGACAGACCTATCTCGACATATTGTCAGCTATCCGAAAGGTAGTGCCTAATATGCACATACATGCGTTTTCACCCCTCGAAGTATGGCAGGGGGCAAAGACACAAGGGTTGAACATCAAGGAGTTTTTGGCTCAGCTAAAACAAGCTGGTTTGAATAGCTTACCAGGTACTGCTGCTGAAATATTGGATGATGAAGTCCGGGCAGTACTTTGTCCTGATAAAATTAATACGGCACAATGGTTGGAGGTGATGGAAACCGCGCACGGTCTAGGGTTTGGCTCTACGGCTACTATCATGTTTGGTCATATAGAGCGCCTGGAGCACTGGGCGCGTCATTTGATTCGTGTGCGTGATCTTCAATGTAGAACCGGTGGTTTTACCGAGTTTGTACCATTGCCTTTTGTTCATATGCAGGCTCCAATATACCTTAAAGGTCGCTCGCGAGTGGGGCCTACCTTTAGAGAATCGGTGTTAATGCATGCAGTATCACGACTTGTATTTAATTCACATATTAAAAATATACAAACTTCCTGGGTAAAAATGGGTGAAGGTGGTGTTCTTGTTTGTCTGGAATCAGGAGCTAACGATCTTGGTGGAACGCTTATGAATGAATCAATAACTCGCGCAGCGGGGTCTGAGCATGGTCAAGAGAAAAAACCACAACAAATGGAACGGCTTTTACGTAACTTGGATCGCAGCTCCCGCCAACGTAATACCCTCTATGGAGTGGTATCTAGCGAGCGTCGGAAGACTGCATTGACTGCTGAAGAGTTGTTGATTGTAACTAATACGCCATTACATTTTGATTCCAAAAAGAAAGTTGGGAAAAACGCATTGGTGAGATCGGTAGTTGATCTAAAAAGTAGTTCTAATGTTTTAAGCGTGTCGATGGAAGAAACTTAATATATAAAACTGTCATTACCATAAATAGGTCTAAGCGAGTGACTTTCTTTATAAAATACTGCTGCAAGGTTTATATGCGTCATGATAGAAATAGTTACCGCTAATAATATAGAAGAGGTATTGCCATTAATTAGACAATATCAAGAATTCTACAATGTTAAAGAAATATCAGATGCTAAAAATCAAGAATTTTTTGCTCAGTTTGGGGAATCAAGTCCACTTGGTTGTCAGTTTTTATTTCGCCAACAATTTGAAGTAGTAGGCTTTGCGACTGTTTACTTTTCATTTGCATCAACCATCGCTTCAAAAATAGCGATTTTAAATGATTTATATACAGTGCCTGCTTTTAGAGGTAAGGGAGTTGGGCGCTCACTTATAGAGTATTGTAGAAATTTTGCCAATCTTAACGATTCAGTTAGACTGCAATGGCAAACTACCTCCGATAATTATGATGCGCAGAGCTTATATGATTCTATTGAAACGGAAAAATCTGCCTGGTACCTTTATGTGTACAAGGTACAATAGAACGATTTTAGAAAGGCTAAATGCGGAAATTCATTTTGTGTTGATGTTATAAGCTAAAAACCTAGCCATCCACAGTACTTTAGTGGCTAAACTTAAAAATGAACCTGCCAGATTCACTTGGGTTGTGGTTTAGAAATCGGGTACCGCTCTCTCAAAAGATGAAAAATCTCACCCAAACAGTGGTACGAACTTGGGGAGAGGTTCAACTCCACAGATGGTGTTACTATACAATTCTAAAAGTCCTTGAGTATCAACATCAATGCATGCATACTTTTTGGGCGTGTTGGTGGAATCTGAAGAGAGGCTCAGATCCTGATCATCAGGAACCATTATTGTTTGTCCAGCTGCAATCCCTTCTGTAACTACACGTATCATTCCAGACTGGGTTTTAAATAAGTCAGGTTTTATCACGTAGGCTATTGCTGAAGGGTCATGTGTTGGAATACCTTCTATATTAGCAACATTACGATAAAAGTCGTTATATTGCCTACTGATTTTATAAATAAACTCCCCGGTCTCCCCGGCATTCATTTTGATATGCTGCATATATCGTTCTTGCATAATCGTTTTCATTGTTACATCTAGTCCGACCATAGTTAACGGCCATGGTGCTCGAAAAATTTGATCTGCTGCATGCGGGTCTCCCGCCATATTTGCTTCTGCGAATGCAGATACATTACCAGAGGATCCAAGCATCCCCAGTGCGCCGCCCATTACAACGACGTTTTTGATGTTACTTGCGATTTCAGGTGCCTTGATTAAGGCTAGGGCGAGGTTGGTCATGCGCCCTACAGCAACTAATGTAATTTCACCTGGGTAGGACATCACGGTATCGATAATGAAATCAATGGCACTCCTTCGGTCCACACAAATTGTTGGTTTAGGCGGATGGATATTACCTATCCCATCCTCTCCGTGGACTTGATGTAACAGTTGTTCTGATTTGATAACTTTGAGCTGATGTGGTATTTGCTTGGGGCCGGCTATTAATGGTTCCGCTGCACCTTTATAAACGGAGGCTGGAATGCCGAAACGTTCTTTAATATAAAGCGCATTACGCGTAGTTGTTTCCACGCAGCTATTCCCGGCGCCCGTTGTTATGCCAACCATCTCGATCGCAGGAGACAAATGGGCAAATAACAATGCCATAACGTCATCTATACCGGGATCAGTATCATAGATAATTTTTGTTTTCATAAATTGTAAGTTTATCTATCTCTGTATTTTCGACTAGCTTTTTTTACTTTATTCTAACTCTGCTTCTAATTCCGATTTGATCCATAATGGTGATGCGCCACCTTGTTTCGGTTTAGGTGGAGGTGGGAGCTTGAGTTTTTGACCAGGTTCAGGGTTTCCAGGATCTCCAGGAATGGGCTGTCCGGCCATATATCCCACAGTATCATCAAAGGCAGAGTCATCTCCATAAGCGACAGCAAGACGTGAGATGATTTCACTCTTTTGCATATTACTTCCTTTAAACTCTTCAGATTTTATAGCGGCGGCTTCTGTAGGCCAATATTGTGGTAGTCCGGCTTCAGTTCCGCTTCGATGCGAAGCGTCGGGGACTCTGCTTTTCTGTTTACGGGCAAGACGATGCAATACATTCCAAGCCAATTTATTTTCTTCAATAGTTTGAACATCTACATTGCCATCAGCTTCAAATTCTCGCCATATTTCCTCTCCTTTCTTTGTTCTAATAATGATCACCGTTGCATTTGTAGTGCCGATCCCACCGCATGAGATATCGGCCATCTCTGCCGAAAAATCGGAGCAATGCTGACATTCAGGGCGCTGATATTTTGATGCCGCCTCTTGAAGCGGAATTGTAGAAACATCCCCATCTTTTTTATATATAAGCACCTCTCCTTTAACATTAAATTTGGATACTTCAGTTAAAGGTATGCCCATATCTTTTTCTATGCGCTCGGTCATTAATTCAGGAAGAAAAACCTCCGTACAAAATAAGCCGATATTAAATTCTACACGCGCTGACATGTCTCTTAAAAAACCACGTTGTTTGTCAATTATTTTGTCGCGTTTTTTCTCGCCAACCAAAAATGAAGGATCCATATTTTCCATTTTACGTAGAGGCGTTATCTGACAAGGTACACCTACAAAAGCAACTTTTTTCAAACCTCTTTCACGTACCTCCTTCAGTGCTAAATTGTTTGGACAATAGGTGTACCAACTACCCGCACTCGACAAAATTTCTTTTTCAGTTGTTGCGACTTTTGGTGAAGGGAAGCACGGGTTATCATTATCGCCCACGGCGGATACTACCGAACCATCAATTTTGCCTTTACGAAGGGCCCACGCCAATAATGCTGTTACAATACCTCCATCTTGTGCACGCTCTTTTATTTCATCACGCTTTGTTTTTGCAACAAATATGTGACGATAAATGCCAAAGACTCCTTCGTATGGTCGGTCATTTTTAAACACTATATCCTTTAGATGCTCTTCGCGCGGCCATAGCCTAGGACAGACATTTGCGCAAACATCGCAACCTGCGCCTTCACTTATTCCGCAGTAATCAAATGGCGCGTCTTTTTTTGCTATTTGCTTGGGAATATTATCGATATATTCGATGACGTTATGCGGACAGACTAATACGCAGCTAGCACATGCGCAGCACCTGCCAGCATCAACGACCTCATTCATCATTATAGCGAATGAATTATGGTGTAATGATTTCATATTGTAACCCTCATCTTTTATAAAAAACTCCAAAAGAGCTTTTAAGAATGGTATTTCGACGCTTCAATGAATTGCATAGGTATAAAAAAAGTGGCACACACGAGAGAGTTATTTAATTTTTGATTCTGTTTATTCTTTTTCCACTTTTAACAACGGTCTGTATATTTCAACCCTAGCTCCTGTCTCTAAAATATAATTTTCTGGCGATTTCACTACTTTTCCGAATATACCTACTTTATTAGTACTGAGGTCAATTTCCGGAAAGCTCTCCAGTATTTTGGATTTTAGAATTGCATCGTTTACAGAGCTCCCTACACTCAAAGTTAGCTGTATAAGCTTTTGTATCTTTGATGAAGCATATAGCACCTCTACTTCCATAGTTTGCTCATTTGACATTCCCGGTTTCTCCATCTTTCGCCAATAAATAGTTATTTGTTAGGCATGAGCCACAGTAGGCTAGATGTTAATAATGCTCATTCAAAACCCACTCCAGACAGGCATTCCTATTAATATTCCTTGTTATAATCTTATGTGTTATAGGTAGTCGTGGTTTCGCTAACGATGCGATTTAAAAGGCAAATTAAAATCATTCAATTTTCCCAGTTACTCGAACCCGTTTATTAACGGTTATCGAAATTTCTTTATGAGCTTTTTTTCGCAAGCTAATCTGGTTGTCGATAATGCTTTTCACGGCAATCAACAGACCCATGCCGATAAAGGCGCCCGGTGGCAATATGGCGAAAAGGAAACCCCCGTAATCCTGAATAAGGATAATTTTCCATTCGCTGGCGATAGCACCAAGTAACAGATGCATATCGGCGAAGAGCGTACCTTGACCGATAATTTCGCGCATGGCGCCCAGAATGAGTAACACTGAGGTGAAACCTAAGCCCATCATAAAGCCGTCCAATATTGAGGGTAGAATTGCATTTTTACGTGCAAAGGCTTCTGCGCGTCCGAGGATGGCACAGTTCGTGACGATGAGGGGAATGAAGATGCCCAGAGATAGGTAAAGATCGTAGGTGAAGGCCTGGCTTAGGAGTTCGACACAGGTGACCAATGCGGCGATAATCATAACAAAAGCCGGTAATCGCACGGTGTCAGGTACAAAGTTACGTACCAACGAAACCGATAAATTCGAACCGACTAATACCAGTGTTGTCGCTATTCCCAAACCAAGTGCGTTTACTACGGAGGCGGTGACCGCCAATAAAGGGCATAGTCCGAGGAGTTGGACTAAGGCAGGATTATTATGCCATAGCCCATCATTGGTTATTTCAATGTAACCTTTAGTGCTCATCTTGTGGGTCCTGTTGATCATGAGGCTGGTCTGAGACCGCCTGAGGTTGTACCTTTGCTGCTAGCAATAATGTTTGATTTTCATCGAAATACTGCAGTGCTTGATAGACCGACTTCACAACGGCTCTTGGTGTGATGGTTGCGCCAGTCATTTGGTCGAATTCGCCACCGTCTTTTTTTACTGCCCAAAAAGCCGCTGGGGGTGAAACTAACGATTTACCTTTAAATTGTTCTATCCAATGGGATTTCTTTATTTCCACCTTATCACCCAAACCGGGTGTTTCCTGGTGAGCCAGCACCCTGACACCGACAATCGTGCCATCTGCAGCTATACCAACGATACTTTTTATCTTTCCGGTATAGCCATCAGGGGCGATGGTGGGTAATATTACGGCGATTGATTTTTGCTCGAGCCGGGCAATATAGGCATCCTGTGGACCTTCATCGATGACTAATCGGCTATCCTCAACTTCAACCACATCATCCAATAACTCATTATCATGCATGCCGAGAGGAATAATTTCATGCAAAGCCTCGGATTTGGCCTGTCGCACATTTTCTGTGATGCGAGTCTTCGTTTCGTGCTGAGTAAATGCGATAAGACCGGCGGTGACCACCGCAAAAATGGCTAACCCCAGCATGTTTTGGCGAATTGACTGACCTAGCATATGACTGACCTATTTGTCACGCTGATGACCGTAGGTGCGTGGCTTTGTGTAAAAATCAATAAAGGGTGCTGCGAAATTCATCAATAATACGGAGAAGGCCACGGCATCTGGGTAGTTGCCCCAGGTGCGGATTGCATAAACTAACAACCCTATGCAGGCGCCATAGTAAAGCTTGCCTTTAACACTAGTCGCAGAAGTCACGGGATCGGTTACGATAAAAAAGGCGCCAAGCATGGTTGCACCACCTAACAGGTGTAATTGAGGCGAAGCATATTGGTTGGGGTCATACCACCAAAATAGCGCCGACATTGCCGCCATAACTGCCAACATGCTGATTGGTGCATGCCAGGTAAAGACTTTGCGATAGAGCAGATAGAGTCCACCCATTAAATAACCCAGGCTAATATACTGCCAGGATTGCCAGGACTTGGGACTGAGTATGGGTTCTTTTGCCCACAATTCAGCGGCGGTCAACGCGCCCTTATGCTTGAAAGAGTCCAAGGGCGTGGCCATGGTCATGACGTCGAAGCTATCAACCTTGGTGACGGAGAAAAACGACGTTAGGCTGGTGATAAAGCTTGGTATTTCGCCGGGCATTGCAGTGAGCGATTTAGGCGCCAACCAAGAGGTCATTTCTAGAGGAAAGGCGATCAGTACCAGTGCGTAACCGATCATGGCTGGATTAAACAGATTATTGCCCAAACCTCCATAGAGGTGTTTTGCAATGATGATAGCAAAGCTGGTGGCAATCAAAGTCAGCCACCAGGGTACAGATGGTGGTAATGCAAGTCCCAAAAGTAGTGCTGTCACCAGTGCGCTGTAATCGCGCAAATAAAATCCTAGTGAACGGCCTCGCAGAGTGAGAATGATGGCTTCAGTACAAAGCGCAACGATGCCTGCCCAGACAATATTGATCAGGCTGCCCCAACCGAAGAAATAGGTTAGCATGGTGAGGCCAGGAAGTGTGGCGAGCATCACCAATAGCATAACGTGCCCTGTGGTTCCGGACTGGGTCATGTGGGGAGAGCTTACTCTGAGTAATGCCATTGGTTATGAATTTCCCTGACTGTCATCAGTAATAGACTTAGCTATGGAAGCTTCGTCTTTATTCTCTTCGTTATGTTGTTTTTCTTTTCTTGCCTTAGCTAGCGCTAATGCAGCTTGAATTACCGCCGCTTTTTCATCTGCTGTCTCTGAATGTGGCGTACCTGATGACTGCGGCTCGGACTTTTGTGCTTTTCTCCCCGCTGCTAATTTTGCTCGG
>JAIPFG010000132.1 GCA_021736745.1 Pseudomonadales bacterium | reverse complement strand
GGGAGTTCGCTTGCCGCCTTCGTTACAAAATATATATAAAGAAATTCATCACGAGTTGGGCATTGAGTTTGGTCCAAGTGGGTGTCTAACCCCCTGGGCGGAACAGGGTGTGCTCCTGCTTAATAGTGTGCTCACTGTTGAAAAGGGTAATGCGGGCTCTCACCAGGGGAAAGGCTGGGAACGGTTCACTGATCGTGTTATCGAAATCATAAATGAAGAGCATGAGTCCTGCGTATTTTTATTGTGGGGAAGCTACGCTCAGCACAAAGGCCAGATAATCGATAGAAATAAACATCTAGTATTGGAGTCGCCGCACCCATCGCCCTTTTCGGCGCATCGGGGGTTTCTTGGGAATGGTCATTTTAAACGCACTAATGAATATTTATTATCGAAAGGGAAATTGCCAATTGATTGGCGGGTACCGTGAGGGTTAAAACGGAGAAAAGAAGAATATACACATCCTTGTGCGAGCGCAGTCCCTCGCGCGCTCCATGCAGATAAAGCATGGCTTATTAGACAAAATTTTTCCTGGATAAAAGAACTGAAATATATGTAAGTAATTTCTTACGCGTGTATTTAGAGCGCAATATTTCTTAATTTTGTGGCAAGAGATTAAAAAAATTTATGGTAACGGCGTTATAACGAGAGTGTTTCGACTGACTCGGCCCAGAATTGGGCCAATCATTGAAGATACTATTATTAAAAATCTTAAGTTTTGAATTAAGCCGTCAAAGAAAAGTTGTGTTTGGTGAAAACCAAGATAGTCATAGCGTGATCAGGGTGCCGAAGGAGGCCTTTTAAGTGAAAAAAGTACGCCTTTTAAAATGGGATGAACTCACCCCGCGTACGCCGAAAAAGGCAATGGTAGAAGATGTGGATTTGATGGTGATTCGATATGGCGATGAGGTTTCAGTTCTATATGGGAGATGTTTGCACCGAGGCGTGCTGTTGGCAAATGGTACAATTGTTGGAAAAAAAATTATCTGTGGTTGGCACGGGTGGGAGTTTCGTTACGACACGGGTGCCAGTGGCCAGCGCTGCCCAAATTTACAGAAGTTTGATTCGTGGTTAGAAGAAGGCTATCTGTGGGTGGATGCGGATCAAATTCGAACCTGGAAAGAGGAAAACCCTCAACCCTATATTGCAGCCGCCGCCCCATAAGTAAGTGAATAAAACCCCTACACCTTATGGTGTCGCGTAATTTCTCTCTACGTCTACGATGCCTTCAATAAAGTTGCTCAGTATAAAACGGTCAATTGGTTTAGCAGGGTATTCGACAATGATGGCATTATATAATTGAGTCCACTTATCAACACGTTTTATATTTTCTTCGGTGAGCGCATAGCGCAAGTCTTCAGCCAGTTCTACCGGCCACAATCCATACTCTGGGTGGGGTTTTCCGCCACAGCTGATGTAGGCCATATCTGCCTGATGACGATCTATTTCCTCCAGCATGTGAAGGACCAGATCGTGAGGAATAAAAGGAGAATCTGTTGCGAAGGTGGCTAGCCATTCGGCCTTTGGATCGTTGTCACGAGCCCATTCCATTCCTGTGAGGATTCCCGCTAAAGGACCACTAAGGTCTTCAATGGCATCCGGAACGACAGGGATAGAGATATTCTGAAAGCGGGTCGGGTCTCCGTTTGCATTTAATATGAGGCTACTAACCTGTGGAGCCACGCGCTCAATCACATAAGAGAGCACAGGTTTCCCCATCAGTTTTTTCAAACACTTATCTCCGCAATGGTTATTGCGGTGTGAACTGCTGGCCAGCAGTATTCCTACAACAGGTGGTTTTGATTGAGTTGTCATTGGCAAACCTCTTTTCTATAAGCTAATGATAGCGGGGTCCTTAGAATCTGGCCCTATTAACTTGGCCTCATTTTCTCAATCTTGAGATAATTCTATACCTATTAAATTACTTGTGGAACAAGATTAATACGGGCGAAGGATAGTTTTCTTATCAGAAAATCATTTTTAACTCGCTTATACTGAAGGAACGACAGTAATCATGATGTTGTTTTTACATTTAGTCGCTCAATAGGAGAGCTTACCCTTTGATTTGCCCACATGCTCTATGCGCCTGCTAATGGTTTTGCTAACGCCATTGAATTTAAAGTCTGCTGGATATGATGAATTTGAGCGCGGGCAAAATACGCCAGTTCAAGCATCTAATCAAGTGTTATGAATCGAAGTTTATTCAATCAATATTTCGAGCCAGTATTTCTGTGGCGCCATACGGCGCAGATGACGTTCAATTTGTTACTAATGGCATTCCTACTGATATTGAGCGGGGATATTTCAGCCCAACTTTCTGGCAATGAAAAGGTCATTGAATTAAAGAATGATAATTCTCCTTCCACTCAAATCAAGGTTGTTGATGATGGTGGCAATAAGTTGGTGCTAAGCCGTCCGGCAAGGAGAATCATTAGTTTGGCTCCTCACATTACAGAGATGCTGTTCAGTGCTGGAGCGGGTGATCAAATCGTTGGGGCTGCTGCGTTTAGTGATTTTCCTATGCCCGCTAAAAGTATTCCCCGAGTGGGTGATTCCACCAATCTGGATTTTGAAAAGATCGTCACTTTGCAGCCGGATTTGGTGGTGGTTTGGCCCAGTGGTGTGTCAAAAGGGTCGCTGCAAAAATTGAGGGAACTGGGGTTTCAGGTGTATCTTTCTGAGCCACAGGGGCTATATGGGATCGCTGAAAATATCAGTGATTTTGGGCTATTAACCGGACACAGCGACATCGCTCAAAAGAAAATCCGCATCTTCAAATCGCAATTCAATGAGCTGGATAAGCGCTATCGATCAAAGTCTAAAATTACCGTTTTTTATCAGATATGGCAGGAACCGTTAATGACCATTAACGGTCGGCATCTGATTAGTCAAGTCATAGATCTTTGTGGCGGGACAAATGTATTTGCGAATTTGCCAACACTCGCTCCTCAGGTTGAATTGGAATCAGTCATGGCCAGAGATGCTCAGGTTATTTTAATGAGCGCTCCAGCGAATGGAGATAAACAACTGCTAGCCTATTGGCATCGCTGGCAAAATCTTCAGGCGGTACGTGAACAGCAAATTTATACGGTTCCCTGGGATCTGATTTCACGCCATAGCTTACGTATCCTCGATGGAGCAAAGATTGTGTGTGAAGCGATTGAGCGTACGCGCAGGAGTGTTATTGGGGATGGTAAAATACCTTCCCGTTAATGTTAAACCGCTTTACGGGCCAGCCATAAGCGCGCTCCAGGCTTTCCGCTTGCAGCACTTCCTCCAGCGATCCCTGTAGTGGTGCTTCCCCGGGGTTTAGTAGTAGGGCATGGGTACAAAACCGGGCGGCTAAATTTAGATCATGCAGTACCATCAAAGTTACACCTTGTCGTGCTTGAGTAACTTTTGAGATTAGATTGAGTAGTTTTATCTGATGGTTTAGATCAAGGTGGTTAGTGGGCTCATCCAAAAGCATGATTTGGGGGTTCTGTGTGAGTAGGGTGGCAATTTTCAATCGTTGTTTTTCCCCTCCCGATAGGGTGCTGCTAAAGCGATGCTCGAACCCTTCTAACTCTACTGACTTTAGTGCGCTCTCAGCACATTGGATATCCTCGGCAGTTTCCCCACGCCAGCTCTCGATGTACGGATGTCTGCCGATCAAAGCGGTTTCCATTACCGTTGCAGGAAAGGGGTCATCCTGTTGCTGGAATAAAATACCCAATTGTTTAGCGATAAAGCGTCTTTGTAATTGGGCCATAGGTTGCGTCCGTAGATGAATTATTCCCTCCTGGGGTTCTCGTAATCCTGCCAGAGTATGAAGTAGCGTTGTCTTTCCTGAGCCATTACGACCTAAAATTGCCCAGGTTTGATCTGCGGCAAACCGGAGTTCGGTTTTTTTGCATATTGTCAGTTCGCCTATGCTGACAGTGAGATTATTTGCTGTAAGTAATGACACGGGCTTAGTATTTCCGTAGTCCGCGATGCAGAATCAGTAAAAACAGAGGAACTCCCAATAGAGCGGTGATAACACCTACCGGTAATTGTTGGGGGCTAAATAGGGTTCGGGCTAATAAGTCTGCTATTAGCATGAGCGTGCCGCCCAAAAGCAGGCAAGCAGGCAATAGGCTACGATGGTCGCTACCGATTGAAAGCCGGACAAGGTGTGGCACAATGAGTCCGACAAAACCGATATTCCCAGCCAGGCTGACAGCAACCGCTGTCAGCAATGATGCGACCAGGAATATCAGTAGATAGACCTTCTCCACAGAGACACCTAACGAGGCTGCCTGAACACTACCATGAAGCAGTAAGTTAAGCGGTCTGGCCAGCCAATAGGATGCGATAAAACCAACCAATAGGGTCAAACTGCCCCAGCCGTAGGAGGAAGAATAACTAAAATCGCCCATTAACCAAAACAGCATACTGCGTAAGCCCTGATCAGGGCTTAAGGCCAAAATAAGACTGATTAACGCACCCCAGCCAGCCGCAAGCACAACACCTGTTAGCAGCACTTTCATCGGAGACCAGCTGCCGGATCCATGGGCGATACTGAACACCAGGAGTGTTGACAGTAATGCCCCGGCAAACGCGCTGATTGAAATGCCAATGCCAGCAATCCCAGCCAGCATAGCTAATAAGGCGGCCACTGAAGCGCCTCCGGATACTCCCAGGATATAGGGGTCTGCCAAGGGGTTTCTCAAAATTACCTGCATTAAAGCGCCCGCGATGGACAGCATGGCCCCGACGACAAAAGCGGTGATCGCACGTGGTAGACGTAGTTCCCAAATTAGCATATAGGCAAGTGATTCAGAGTCACCCGTTAATGCCTGCCAAATCTGTGTGAGGCTGAGCGACATAGCACCGGAACTGATGCTAACGAACAGACTGATTAGGGCTGCAAGAAATAAAAAACTGATTAATTTGGTGCTTTTTGTCATTCAGTGCCATTTGTTCCGGAATATGCTACACATATCCTGAGTCTCAATGTTTAACGGGCAAGTATACCTGCCCGTCAGTGTCAACATAAATTAATTTTTAGGCTTATTCCTCTGTCGACAGGAAGATTAAGCCTACTGGTTTTGGATAGTGATACAGGGTATGATTCCGCCTTTTCACTTTCTTCGGAACTGGGATTATTGAAATGGCTTATGAGAATGTAATTACCGAGCGGCACGGTAAAGTGGGTGTAATACAAATGAACCGTCCGCAGGCGTTAAATGCCCTCTCCTCGGGATTAATGAAAGATGTGTCTGCAGCCTTACTGGAGTTTGAAAAAGATAATGATATCCACGCCATTATTTTAACCGGAAATGAAAGGGCTTTTGCGGCGGGAGCTGATATTTCAGAAATCAAGGACCAGCATTTTATTGATTTATATACCGCGGATTTTATCAATGCCGATTGGGAAGGCATTGCTAAGTGTAAAAAACCCATTATTGCTGCTGTGTCCGGTTTCGCGCTGGGAGGTGGTTGTGAAATCGCCATGATGTGCGATTTTATTATTGCCGCAGATAATGCAAAATTTGGGCAGCCTGAAGTTAAGTTGGGCGTTATTCCTGGTGCTGGAGGGACACAGCGTTTAGCACGTTTTATCGGTAAATCTAAGGCAATGGATCTATGTTTGACGGGGAGAATGATGGATGCCGAGGAAGCCAAAATTTGTGGCCTAGCCTCACGCGTTGTTCCTCTGGAGAAATTGATGGAAGAATGCATTGCCATCGGACAAGAAATTGCAGAGTACTCACAACCGGCGGTTAAGCTGGCAAAAGAAGTAATTAACAAGGCCTATGAAACAACTCTGCGTGAAGGTGTTAAATACGAACGACGTATATTCCAGGCACTATTTTCTACAGAAGATCAGAAAGAAGGAATGAATGCCTTTGTAGAGAAACGTAAGCCCATATTTCAGAATAAATAGGCTCCAGTTATGGCATTGATTCTTGATGGCAAGGCTTTTGCCGGGAAGCTCAGAGAAAAAGTAAGAGAAATGACTTCGACGTTAATGTCCGAGCATAGGATACAGCCAGGGCTGGCTGTTATTCTGGTCGGTGAGGATCCGGCGAGTCAGGTCTACGTCCGCAATAAGGGGAAACAAGCGCTTGAGGCAGGCTTTAATTCTTTTGAGCACAAGTTACCCGATGATATTTCTGAAGAAAAATTACTGTCGTTATTGGACAGGTTGAATGATGACGATAAAGTGCATGGAATTTTGGTACAGCTACCGCTTCCGCCCCATATTTCCGAACAAAAAGTCATCGATCGAATTAATCCAGAGAAGGATGTCGATGGTTTTCATATCAGTAATGTGGGGAAACTAGCAACCGGTTTGGAAGGTTTTGTACCTTGCACGCCATTAGGTTGTAGCATGCTTTTGAAGGATTATTTAGGTGATTTGTCAGGATTAAATGCGGTAGTGGTGGGACGCTCCAATATTGTGGGTAAACCGATGGCTGCGTTATTGTTAAAGGAAAGCTGTACGGTAACGGTTGCACATTCGCGTACTAAAAATCTTGCCGATGTCTGCCGTAGGGCGGATATTTTGGTGGCTGCCGTTGGGCGGCCTAAAATGATTAAAGGTGATTGGGTCAAGCCGGGAGCCACGGTCATTGATGTTGGTATTAACCGTATTAAAAAAGAAGATGGAACCTCCGCTTTAGTTGGCGATGTGGATTTTGATTCAGTGCAGCAAGTGGCAGGAGCCATAACGCCAGTACCGGGAGGTGTTGGTCCAATGACAATTGCCTGCCTGCTCTATAATACGTTGGTCGCTGCTCATCGCATTAATGGGATACCGTTTCCGGCGGATACTTAGGCGGTGATGGAGAAACTGAGTAGGCCTAATTCAGCCTACTCTCTCAATTTTTAGGACAGCATAGCCAGTGCTGCCTGAAAATTCTCCGAAAGATCTTCATCATCTTCCTGATCTTTCGATGGGTCAAGGCCAAGACGGTTAAATGCGGGGATGAGAGACCAGTCAAGGTGGGTGCAAGGATGGTCTGTACCAATGTAGCTTTGTAAGTTTGCAACGGTAACGATATCAACAAAATCCACGCGATCACTTTCACGGGAAAAATTTAAGTACTCCAGCGGTACTTCGCATAAGTCTTCACTGAAGTCCCATGCTCTGAGAATCATCCAGCCCAACTTCGGGTGAAGCCTCTCGATAACCTCATCCAGAGTAAAACCGTCGGAAAGCAGGTGGTCGTTGTCTTCAGCAAATTTAAGGATAGGAAGCACGCCAATTTTATGTGTCAATCCCGCCAGAGTGGCTTGACCTGGGGATAGGCGGGTGTAATTTTGCGCCAACACGTTACAGATACCCGCAACCTCAGTGTTTCGTGACCAAAGTTCGCGCATACGCGAATCAATAATATCGGAAGTCGCTTGAAACATTTGCTCCATTGCTAAGCCTGTAGCCAAGTCAGCGCTATAGCCCATACCGAGACGATTGACCGCCATTTTAAGATTTTCCACCGGTTGGCTCGCGCGTAAGAGAGGGCTGTTACATATCTTAATAATACGCGCGGATATTGCGGTGTCACTGCTAATAACCTGAGTCAGGTCGCCAACGTTGGCAGCCTCATCCTGGGCAACTTCCCTTATTCTTAAAGCGACTTCGGGAAGGGTCGGCAGCACTAATTTATCCGTTTCAATGGAGCTAATTATTTCGTTTTCTACGGTACTAAATATGTCGGACATAGTTTTTTTCGGTTAGTGAAAGACAAAAATAAGTATAGAAGGCTTTCCTGGAAATGCGTGCTAATAAACCCTAAAATCCTTTATTTTTTTGTTGGGTGTTGGGTTGTAACCTGGTAAAAGTTATGTTGTTTTCGGTTCGTCAATTCGATAAGGTAATTCAAGCAGGTGACCGATAAAATGATTGGTCCCGTCACTTAGTTGCCAATCTGATTGATTAGTCAGATCATCGAACGCGACTAATAAGGCTTCTTGTTGTTGGTCACTCACTGTCACCGTATCGACAAGCGTGGCGATATTTTTTTGTGTTTCGGTATCGAATAAATCCATTCCGGGGCTAAGCGGTGGAGCACCTTCAAGCCGTACTCTTAGCATTAGCCGTTTGGCTTTTCCTCGGTACTGAGTGCGGGCCACAATTTCCTGTCCGGTATAGCAGCCTTTGGTGAAACTGATCGCATTAATGGCCTGAAAATTGAGGGCTTGCGGGATAAAGGCTTCTGTAATTGCCTTGCTGACTTCAGCAATCCCAGCGCGAATATCCTCAAGTATCCAGGCGAAAGTACCCACTGATGAAGCAATCGCTGTTAATTGTGGCCATA
>JAIPFG010000131.1 GCA_021736745.1 Pseudomonadales bacterium | reverse complement strand
GCTGAACAGGCACAGGCTGGAGGATTGTGTCACTCATAGTAGATTGGTTCTCCTCGACGATTGGTTGTCAATAAAAAGCGTTGATCTTGCAGCTGGCTCGTCTATCCGTTCAGATTTTTGGTAACCTCGGTAGTGAATAATCCCGGACGGATGAAACAGGGAGAGGTTAAATTCGGCATAACCGCTCAGCGGCCTGCTCCAGCGTTGAGTCCTCCTTGCAGAAACAGAACCGAATCAGTCGTGAGTCGGGTGGCGTCTTATAAAATACCGAGATAGGAATTGCAGCAACCCCCAGTTGTTGCGTCAGATGAGTAACGAACTCCATGTCCGATTGATGGCTAATGTCGCTATAATCCGCCATTTGAAAGTAGGTTCCTGCCGAAGGGCTGAATTTAAACCGGGATGGGGCTAATTTTTGGCAAAAATAGTCGCGTTTTTCCTGGTAAAAGTCAGGTAGCTCCAGGTAATGACGGGGACATTTCTCCATATAATCTGCCAATGCATATTGAATCGGAGTGACGCCGACAAAGGATACAAATTGATGTATTTTGCGAAATTCGCGCATCAGCTTATCAGGAGCGATGCAATAACCAGTTTTCCATCCGGTGACATGATAAGTTTTACCAAAGGATGATACCACGAAGGCGCGTGCGGCGAGTTCAGGATAACGTAAGAGAGACTCATGCTGTTGTCCGTCAAATACCAAATGCTCATAAACCTCATCTGATAACAAGATGATATTGGTGTTACATACCAATTCGTTCAGTTGTTGCATATCACTGACATGCCATAAACTTCCGGTCGGATTATGGGGGGTATTAATAATGATCATACGTGTTTTACTGGTGATAGCGTCCCTGACACGTTGCCAGTCAATATGGAAGTCCGGGGGCTGCAAAGGTACATGCACTGCGGTGCCGCCACTTAATTCAATGGCGGGCTGGTAGCTATCATAGGCGGGGTCAAAAATAATTACTTCATCACCCCGCTGAACCGATGTCTGGATCGCGCAGAACAATGCCTCTGTGGCGCCGGGAACCACTGTAATATTTTTTTCCGGACAGGCCTGGTGTTCGTACAGATGCTTGACTTTAAATGCTATTTGCTCGCGTAACTTAAGCACACCGGCAAGTGGAGAGTATTGATTATGCCCAGTTCGGACATAGTGACATAGGGCTTCTTTGAGCGGTGCAGGCCCATCAAAGTCAGGGAAGCCTTGAGAAAGGTTTATCGCGCCATAATCCGCCGCCATTCGCGACATAAGGGTGAATATGGTAGTGCCTACCCGAGGTAATTTGCTATCAAAGGAATAATCATAATCCATAGTAAAAAGCGAATGAGCCTTGGTTAACAGAATGTATCAGCAAAGCTTAATCATAACGAGACGATCAGGCAACCAGACAACCTGTGGTTATGTGAAATACTTGGCGTATCTTCACCTTAACCTGTTATCGCGCTGGATTGTCTGGTCTTTTAGATTAAGGCGGTCCTGGGAATTGATGTCCATATCTAAGGATAAAAGGCTCCCTTAAAAGGCGTTAATTTGTTAGTCCTTGCCCTGTTAGTTTGGCCTGATCTCGGGTAAAATCTGACTCCTTTTTTGCACCGCAAAGGTTTTTGACTTATGTATAAAATTCAAACGCTTAATAATATCTCTATTAAGGGGTTGGAACGCTTTACCCGAGATAAATATGAAGTGGCAAGTGAAATTGGTCACCCTGATGCTATTTTATTAAGGAGCCATAAACTGGCTGAGAGTGAAATCCCGCCATCGGTCAAAGCCATTGGTCGAGCAGGAGCCGGAGTTAATAATGTCCCGGTAGCACGTATGACTGAGCTGGGTATTCCCGTTTTTAATTCTCCAGGAGCTAACGCGAACGCGGTCAAAGAACTGGTGCTGGCTGCTTTGCTTTTAGGCTCGCGGGGAATAGTGCAAGGTATAAACTATGTAAGCAGCCTGACCGATTTAAGTGATGGGCAGGCAATGAGTAAATTGCTTGAACAAGAGAAAAAACGGTTTCGTGGGCAGGAGATTGCCGGTAAAACCCTTGGTGTTATTGGTCTTGGCTCCATCGGTTCGCGCGTTGCACGCATGGCGCTGGAAATGGGTATGGAAGTGTTGGGATATGATCCTGCTTTATCCGTAGATGCAGCATGGCGTTTACCCAGTGAAGTACGCAAGATGGAAAATCTTCAGTCGCTTATGGCGAAATCAGATTTTGTTACTTTACACTTGCCCGCCATTGAGTCAACTCATCATCTGGTTAACGCTGAACTGTTAGCCGCAATGAAACCTGATGCCTGCCTGGTAAATTTTGCACGCGAGGAAATTGTCGATTCAGCAGCAGTGGCTGACGCATTGTCAGAAGGCAAGCTACGTTTGTTTATCACCGATTTTCCAACGCCAGTGTTAATTCGTAACGAGAAGGTGATATTAATGCCGCATATCGGCGCGAGCACCCAGGAAGCGGAAGATAATTGTGCAGTGATGGCAGCTAATCAGTTAATGGATTTTTTAGAAAATGGCAATGTTGTTAACTCCGTTAATTTTCCGTCATTAAGCCTGGAGCGTACAACGCCCTATCGTTTGGCGGTGGTCAATAAAAATGTACCTAAAATGCTGGGTAGTGTTTTGGCGGTGTTGGCAGATTTGGAAATCAATGTCGTCGATATGCTCAATAAAAGCCGCGACGATATTGCTTACAATCTGATAGATATTGAATCCCCTGTAACGGATGAGATGTTGGCCGGCATCAAGGGAATTGAGGGCGTCATTAATGTCCGTATGCTCTAGTTGGTGAATGCTAGCGATACGGAAATATCCTATATCAATAACCATGTGAAACGAATAACCAGGTACCCTAAATTATGAGCTCACGAATTTTTAATTTCAGCGCTGGTCCGGCTATGCTGCCCACGGCAGTAATGGAGAAAGCGCAGCAGGAATTTCTGGACTATCGAGGGATGGGCGCATCCGTCATTGAAATCAGTCATCGATGTAAAGAGTTTGATCAGATTGTCGATCGTTGCGATGAACTGATTCGAGAGTTAAGTGGATTACCCAGTAATTATCAGATGCTTTATGTGCATGGCGGTGCTCGTATGCAGTTCTCCGCGATTCCAATGAATTTACTGCCACGTTCGCCTTCGAATAAAGCAATTTATTTCGAAACTGGCAACTTTGCAAAATTAGCGCGTAAAGAAGCCGAAAAGTTCGGCAATATTAAAATAGCAGCGAGCAGCGAAACAACAAACTTTGACCGCATCCCTGAGGTGAGTGTAGCGGATGTCGATCAGGATGCGGCCTACGTGCATATGACCAGCAACAATACAATATATGGCACGCGCTGGCAGCAATTCCCCGATACCGGCAATGTGCCTTTAGTGGCGGATATGACATCAGAGATATTTTCACGGGTAATCGACTATAGCCAATTTGGCGCAGTGTATGCTGGATTCCAAAAAAATCTCGGCCCTTCAGGGGTGGCGTTAGTGATGATGCGTGAAGACTTGATCGGTAATGCCATGCCGCATACACCGACCTTGCTGGATTACAAGGTTTATATGGATAACCATTCCATGGCGAATACCATTAATACTTTTGCCATGTACATGTTAATGCTAATGTTGGAATGGAAAAAAGAGCAGGGCGGTATTGCCGCACTGGAAAAAATCAATGAGCAAAAAGCCAAAATACTTTATGAGGTAATTGACCATTCTGATTTTTATCTTGGGTCTGCACAACCAGCGTCACGTTCTGTGATGACCGTCACTTTCAATCTGGCAAACAATGATCTTGCGGGTAAATTTTTAACCGAAGCATTGGAAAACGGCCTTTATGCCTTGAAAGGTCACCGGGCAGTGGGTGGTATTCGTGCGTCTATCTACAATGCCATGCCCCTGGTTGGGGTCCAAACCCTGGCCGACTTTATGAAGGAATTTGAACGGGTCAACGGCTAGTCCACTAAATAAAGCTAAGGGCTGGCATCTCCAGCCCTTTCCGCTACACTTCACCCAGTACAGTATAATCACCACTCTTTTTACCCTCCAAGTTTCCCCCATTGCTGATTAAACCTTGCTTTGCGTTGTTTTTTGATTCATGGCAAGCTATGGCGGCCCAATAAAACCGGTTTTACGAATTAGTTTATTCCCTAAATCGCAATCTTATAATGGACCGTACCTAAGATGCCTGAAAGCTCAACCTCAGTTTCGACAGATCACCCATCACAGCGGATTTTCTATGGTTGGTGGAATGTGTTAGCCAGTTTTGTTGGTCTTGCACTTAGTTATGCCATGTTTACCGTTTTCGTTTTTGGGACTTTTATAACGCCATTGGAAGCAGAGTTTGGTTGGCAACGAGGCCCCATGTCGTTGGCGCTCACTATAGCCAATATAACCGTCGTATTTGCATCTCCGTTGTTAGGTGTATTGGTGGATAAATTAGGTGTACGCAAGGTGATGCTGGTTTCCGTAGTGCTATTAGGTCTTTGCGTTGGCTCGATGAGCCAACTGAATGGGAATATATGGCATTACTACGCTATGCACCTACTAATTCCTTTTCTTGGGGCCGGCACATTACCCTTGAGTTATTCGCGGGTAATGATTGCCTGGTTTGCTAAAAGGCGAGGGATTGCCCTGGGTGTTTCTCTGGCGGGATTTGGTGTCGGTGCAACAATGATGCCTGCCATTGCCCAATTCATTATTGAAAATTGGGGTTGGAGGGAGGCCTACCTGACTTTTGCTGCCATGGTGCTGTTTATTTCGTTTCCCCTGACGTATTTCCTGTTGCGCGAAACACCACAGGAAATGGGCCTGCAACCTGACGGAAATATTAGCCCCGGAGATGAAAATGGGTCGATACCGGCGACAGATGCCAATATTGGTCTGACCGCGAGAGAGGCGGTTAAAACGCGCAGTTATTGGTTGATTTTTGGCTCCTTCGCATTGGTTGGGATTGGTATAACCAGTATCTTAGCGCATCTGGTGCCACTGTTGATTGGTCGCGGTGTAGCTCCCGCAACGGCAGCAATTTGTATGAGTAGTCTCGGTTTCGGGTTGATTTTTGGACGAATCTTCGCGGGATTTTTAATGGATCGCTATTTCGCACCCTATGTGGCGGCGGTTTTTTTATTCGGTTTATTCTTAGGTGTGGTCATTCTGGCCACTGGTGCTGCGGGGCCGATCGTATTCCTCGCGGCCATCTTAGTGGGGCTTGCCACGGGCTCTGAAATCAGTGAAATTGCTTATATTGTCAGCCGCTATTTTGGTCCCAAAGCCTTTGGTCAAATTTATGGTGTTATGTTTGCAGCTTTTCAACTGGGCTCGGCCGTAGGTGCTTACGCTATGGGCCGTTACTTTGACAGCGCCGGAAATTACATCAATGCGCTGTGGGTTGTTTCTAGTTTGGTATTAGTGGGTATTATTATGATTGTGTTGTTAAGAGAATACCCAAATCTTAGTTCGTCACCAGCTCAATGATCAAAGAATAGTAGTAGAAGACTGACAAAAATATGCAGATGAAGTCGATTAGATTTAGCGAAAGTGTAAATAGTGCAGAAGCTAAGCCATGATCCTGTATGTCATAACGGAGGTCGTAAATATCAACAATGAGATCGTGAAAACCGTAGTTTTTCCCATCGGAAAAATTATTGAGTGTGAAAAAGAACAACATTTGCCAGGATAGAAAAATAAGAAAGATAAGGTCTACGATCGGTAAAAAAAGATGATAGAAGGTGTTTGGGTGACTAAAATCCGTGTGGTGAAGCGCAAGCGCTCCTGCGATATAAAAAGTGGTTTTAATCATGTAAGTGGACAAGTTCAAGTAAAAGTATCACCTAAAATTATAGCGCTGCCTGGTTAAATGGGCCTAATTTACTAAACTAATTTGTTACTCTAGAAGGAAAATACCATGGATATTAGTAGCATTGTTTTTTGGGTGATAGTGGCCGTTTTATTGTTCTACGTCATTAATATTTATAACAGCTTAGTCACATTAAAAAATCGTTATCAAAATGCTTTTTCCCAAATTGAGGTTCAGCTTAAACGTCGTTACGACTTAATACCTAATTTAGTTGAAACAGCCAAAGCCTATATTGCCCATGAGCGGGAAACTTTGGAAGCCGTGATTACAGCACGTAACCAGGCGATGGCGGGACTGAAAGCGGCAGCGGCCAACCCTTCAAGTGCTGTAGCGATAGGGGAGTTAAATGGAGCTGAAGGGCTATTATCAAACGCTCTGGGTCGTTTAAATGTGGTGATGGAAGCTTATCCAGAGCTAAAAGCCAATGAAAATATGATGCAGCTCTCGGAAGAACTGACCAGCACGGAAAACCGAGTGGCATTTTCTCGCCAAGCCTTTAACGATGCAGTTACCAGCTACAATATTTACAGACAAAGCTTTCCCCCGGTGGTGTTGTCGCCGATCTTTGGCCATGGAAAGGATGCGACCTTGTTGGAATTTGAGGATCGAGAAGTGATAAAACAGGCGCCGGAAGTTAAGTTCTAAAAGACGTCCTTTACCTTAATGAATTTCTTTGAACATCAAGACCGGGCACGCAAACGCACGGGTTGGCTGGTTTTCTTTTTTTTGCTGGCAGTCTTATGCCTGATCGTACTTACTAACCTCTTGGTCGTTATCGTCATGGCCGTTATCAACGGTTTTACGTTAAGCGGTAGCAGATTAGAAAACGACATAATCATACTTAATTTTTTTAGCTTAAATACCCTGGTAACTATTAGTCTAACAATTCTTAGCATCGTGTTGTTGGCGACCCTTTATAAAATGGCTCAATTAAGCCGTGGTGGAAAAGTGGTAGCGGAAGCAATGGGCGGCCAGCTTATTATTCCTAATACCGATAACCCGGACGAGCGAAAAATTTTAAATGTTGTGGAGGAGATGGCAATTGCCTCTGGTGTGCCAGTGCCTGCCGTCTATTTGTTAGAAGAAGAGGGTATCAATGCTTTTGCAGCGGGGAACATACCTGCCGATGCGGTCATTGGTATTACCCGTGGTTGTATCGAATTGTTGGATAGGCATGAATTACAGGGAGTGGTTGCCCATGAATTCAGTCATATCCTACATGGAGATATGAAACTCAATACTCGATTGATTGGTGTTTTGCACGGAATATTAATCATCGGGATCATTGGTTATTACCTGTTACGGAGTGTTTCACGTAGTGGCTACAGAAGTCGATCTGGCAAGAACAATGGTACGCTTCCCTTTTTAGCATTGGGTGCAGGATTAATGGTCATTGGTTATGCAGGTACATTTTTCGGCAATCTCATTAAGGCAGGTGTGAGTCGGCAACGGGAGTTTTTGGCGGATGCCTCAGCCGTACAGTTTACTCGAAATCCAGAGGGGATCGGCGGAGCGCTCAAAAAAATAGGAGGTGCCAGTCTGGGTTCGCGGATTGAACATCCAAATGCAAGTGAAGTGAGTCATTTGTTTTTTGGCCAGGCGATAAAACCCTTTCTTGGTTCGATATTCGCTACGCATCCGCCCTTGGCAGAGAGAATTCGCCGAATTGATCCGCAGTGGAATGGTCAATTTCCAAGAGTATCGAAAATGGTGGTGGCCGGATTATCTAATACCGGAGTGGAGCGGGAAAATGGGGCGAGGTTCTCCGGTTACTCTAAAACTCAAAAGGAAAGGGCAAGCTCTTTGATCGAGAACATCGGTGAAGTGGATATAGCCCACTTAGCCTATGCGCAGGATTTATTACAGAGTTTACCCGTTGAAATTAAAAGTGCAGCGCGCGAACCTTATGGTGCACGGGCACTGATCTATTGCCTGCTCATTGATAGTCGGCAGGAAATAGAAGAGCAACAATGGCGGCAGTTGCAAGAGGCGGCAGATCCATTGGTTTATCAGTATGCGAAACAGATTAATTGCATTCAAATAAAACAACCGGATATCCGATTACCGCTGATCGATCTCTGTCTGCCTACCTTAAAACAACTCAGTGAGGGTCAGTACCAGGTATTTAAATCGAATCTGGCAATGTTGATGAAGGCGGACAATCAGGTCGAGCTTTTTGAATGGGCATTGTACCGAATTGTTCTGCACTATATGGAGCCAAAAGCTGACCAGTTAATGATTAGTGGTAGTGTAGGATCATTTAAGCCCGTCGCAAAGGCGACCGCATTAGTACTGTCGGCGTTAGCATCGGCTGGCGCTAAATCTGATACGGAGGCGTTGGCGAGCTTCGAAAGTGGTAAAAAAATAGTTGGCTTAGCCAGACTTCGGTTCGTACGCGCTGCAGACTACCAACTCCGTGACTTATCGCGCGCTATCAGTATATTAAATCAGTTAAAACCTTT
>JAIPFG010000130.1 GCA_021736745.1 Pseudomonadales bacterium | reverse complement strand
GTGCCAAATAAGCCAACATAAGGACTGATAGAACCAACCGTTGCCAGAAAGGGAAGGTGCAATTCCAGTTTCTCCTCTTCTCGGGCAAGGGCAACGCGCATGACCCGCTGGACGCCATCCATAACGGCTTCAGCATCAGCTCCGGTCCGTTGTCTTAGTCGGGTAAACTCCTTTAGCCCGGCACAAAATATATTTTCCACACCACTATTAGCATGCAACTTGGCTTTGGTATCCACGTAAAGCTGGCGTAAATCCACTCCTGACCAAAACTGTTCTTCAAATCCATCGAGTATTTGCTGAGCCATCTTCAAAAACTTCGCACGCTGAAAAATCATGACCCAGGAAACTATCGAGGCCACCATTAACAGCAGCATCACCATTTGCACCAAAAAGCTGGCATTCGCTACGAGACTCCAAAGTGACATTTTTTCAACCAACTTATTTTTCTCCTCTATAGAAATGCAATGCATCCACCAATTTTGTCGGAATAGTACAGGGCTTCATGGTGTTTTTATTGACACACGCCCCCTTAATTTTTGCTTCAGTTAACTTTCTCTCCCCTCGGTATAACTGTTGCCGAAAGGTTAAATGCGTCCGCTTCAACTCCTCAATTTCTACACTAATTATGAGTTGATCATCCAAAAAAGCGGGTTCTCGGTAATGGATTTCCGACGAATGAATCACAAACATCGTTCCTTGATTGATCATTTCAGCATGATCAAAACCCAGGTGACGCAAAAACTCAGTCCGCGCCCGTTCCATAAATTTCAGGTAATTAACATAATAGACGATACCACCGGCGTCGGTATCCTCGATGTAGACTCTGACCGGCCATTTAAATTCCATACCCCGCAGATCCTATATCCTTGCGTACAATAACAACTATAAAGGCAACTTGTTTTGTGACGTATTGCCATTTTCAGCCCCTGAGTTCGGGGCCGTTAAACCAAAATGCAGGTAAGCATTTTGAGTGACCATCCTGCCTCGGGGGGTGCGAATCATATATCCCTGCTGGATAAGAAAGGGCTCCAGCACATCCTCAATGGTATCCCGCTCTTCGCTGATCGCCGCTGCCAGACTGTCCACACCGACAGGACCACCTCCGAATTTCTCTATCATCGCCAAAAGTAAACGACGATCCATATGATCAAACCCTTGCCGATCAACATTTAGCATATCCAGAGCCGCATCGGCTATCTGCTGTGCAACCACACCATCGCCTTTCACTTCAGCATAATCACGAACGCGTCGTAACAGTCGGTTCGCAATTCTTGGCGTACCACGGGAACGTTTTGCTATTTCTGCCGCACCCGCTTCATCAATTGGTACCGATAGCAGATTTGCAGAGCGGGTGACAATACGGGTTAAATCTGTCGCACTGTAAAACTCTAACCGTTGCACAATACCAAACCGGTCTCGCAGTGGGGAAGTCAGCAACCCCGCGCGAGTGGTCGCACCGACCAGTGTAAATTTCGGCAAATCCAGCTTAATACTACGCGCAGCGGGGCCTTCGCCGATCATAATATCCAATTGATAATCTTCCATCGCAGGATAGAGAACTTCTTCTACCGCCGGACTCAAGCGATGAATCTCATCGATAAACAGAACATCACCCGGATCAAGATTGGTCAGCAAAGCCGCCACATCACCTGCTTTCTCCAACACGGGTCCCGAGGTTGACTTAATGGAGACCCCCATTTCATGGGAAATGATATTAGCCAGTGTCGTTTTACCCAGACCGGGGGGACCGAAGATCAGGGTATGATCGAGCGCTTCAGAACGCGCTCTTGCGGCACGGATAAAAATATCCATTTGCTCACGCACCGCCGGCTGGCCAATATACTCCTCCAGCGAATTAGGCCTGATGGCATAATCGATTCGCTCTTCAGCGGCATTACTGTGCGGTGATATTATTCGATCTGATTCAATCATCGTTTTCGCTCAAATTGGCGACGACCTGACAAGATGAGTAGTCAAACGCTCGGTCAGCGCGCATCATATTAACGTTATCGCCTAGGGCTTCGCCATCACTTTTAGTGCGTTACGAATTAAATCCTGGTTCGACATACCTTCACTGGCCACCAGTTTCACTGCGCGTTCGGCTTCTTTCGGTTTATACCCCAGGGCAACCAGAGCACTTTCAGCCTCGTCAACCGCTTGATTCTTGCCAAAACGGTTGCCCGCGTTTACTTCCGCATCATCGCCTGCTTCGTTATGCCAATCTTTCAGCTTGTCTCGCATTTCAATAATTAAACGTTCAGCTGTTTTTTTCCCTATACCTGGCAGGCATACCAGCGCATTAACGTCATTATTTCTTACCACTCGCACAAACTCATTGCTTTCAATGCCCGAAAGTATCGCCAGCCCCAACTTAGGCCCCACTCCGTTAATTTTAATCAAGGCACGAAACAGACTTCGCTCCTGAACATCATAAAAGCCATACAGTAGTTGAGCGTCTTCACGCACCACAAAGTGAGTATGCAGTACAACAACTTCATTTATTTCCGGCAACCGGTAGAAGGTATTCATTGGCACCTGAAGTTCGTAACCCACACCATTGACGTCAATCAAAATATCGGGGGGGGTCTTTTCGGTAAGTGTCCCTTTAATGCGACCTATCATGGTTGGCTTCTTTTGTTAACCTGCAATTTATTTGTGCAGTAAGCGGCCACGACGCACCGCTCCCACGCCTGCCATTCGAA
Source organism: Pseudomonadales bacterium (assembly GCA_021736745.1). Taxonomy (GTDB): domain Bacteria; phylum Pseudomonadota; class Gammaproteobacteria; order Pseudomonadales; family IMCC2047; genus JAJFKB01. The sequence continues at coordinate 5,626 of JAIPFG010000130.1, read as the reverse complement.
TAAGGCTTTGCCTTGTATGTGCATGACAAACGGCAATAGCCAGGGCATCCGCCGCATCCGCCTGTGGTGATTTTGTCAAATTCAACAGCACGCACACCATGTGTTGCACCTGTCCTTTATCGGCAGCACCTTTACCAACAACAGCCTGTTTTATCTGTCGAGCGGAATATTCGGAAACGGGTAACCCTTGATTTGCTCCCGCCACGATAGCGACGCCTCTAGCCTGTCCCAATTTAAGGGCGGAGTCTGGATTACGTGCCATAAAGACTTTTTCAATCGCCATTTCTTGTGGGCTATAGCTAACAATCAACCGTTCGATACCTTGGTATATCTCGCACAACCGATCGCCCAGCTCTTCAGCCTTCACGCGGATACAACCGCTATCAACATATTCACACCGATTGCCGGCCCAGTTAACAATACCATAACCTGTAATACGCGAACCGGGATCAATACCGAGTATCAATGCCATCAGATATGGCCGTTAACCCATCAGTTCTTCGGGAAAATCGGCATTGGAATAGACGTTTTGCACGTCATCCAATTCTTCTAACATATCAATCAGTTTCATTACCTTTTCACCCGTTTCCATGTCTAACTCAACTGTCGTTGCCGGAATCATCGCAACTTCTGCATTCACAGGTTCTAACCCTGCCGCTTCCAGTGATTCCTTTACCCTTTCAAAATCTTCCGGCGAAGTGACCACATCAATCGATTCATCATCATTGGTCACTACGTCTTCGGCCCCAACCTCTAATGCAATTTCCAAAATTTTCTCTTCATCGGCACCCGGCTCAAAAGTCAGCTGGCCCTTTTTTGTAAAGAGATAGGCGACCGAACCATCCGTACCCAAATTGCCACCAAATTTACTGAAGGCATGTCGCACCTCCGCCACTGTCCGGTTGCGGTTATCCGTCATAGTTTCGACCAACACCGCGACTCCGGCCTGGCCATAACCTTCATAGGTGATCTCCTCCAGGTTTTCGCCTTCACCGCCAACACCACGATCAATCGCACGCTGCATGGTATCTTTCGGCATATTTGCATTTTTTGCATTGGACACCGCCAGCCTTAACCGTGGGTTATCCATCACATCGCCGCCACCCATGCGCGCAGCAATAGTGAGCTCTCTAATTAAACGGGTAAATATCTTACCCCTCTGGGCATCTACCTTGGCTTTTTTATGCTTAATATTGGCCCATTTACTGTGTCCAGCCATGCTAAAACCTAACCTGCTTTACTCTTAATTTTTATGACTGCCGCAGATTCCGATCTGGAATTCCGTGGCACAACCTTTTCAGTTAACGCTTTCTCTCAATCCGAAATTTCCGCTATCGGTTTGCGAACTCTGATACTTAATTCCCGTAATTGCTCGTCTCCCACTTCACCCGGGGCATCGGTCATGACGCAGGCCGCGCTTTGGGTTTTCGGAAAGGCGATCACTTCGCGAATGGATTTGGCCCCGGTCATCAGCATCACCAGTCGATCCAGACCGAAGGCCAAACCACCATGAGGTGGGCAGCCAAACTGTAATGCATCTAACAAAAAGCCAAATTTTTCTTTGGCCTCCTCCTCGCCGATTCCCAATACACGAAATACCGTTTCCTGCATCGCTTGATCATGGATACGAATCGACCCACCACCCAATTCCGTACCGTTCAGCACCATGTCATAGGCACGAGATAATGCCGCAGCCGGATTCTTCTTGAGCTCCTCCACTGAACAGGAAGGGGCCGTAAATGGGTGGTGTAATGGTGTCAGAGAACCATCTTCCAACTCTTCGAACATCGGAAAATCGACGACCCAACACGGCGCCCATTCACGTTCGATCAAGGCTAAATCCTCGCCTAACTTAACCCTAAGCGCCCCCAGAGCTTCGTTGACCACCTTCTCTTTATCCGCACCAAAGAAAATAATATCTCCCGACTCAGCTGCCAGACGTTGCATCAGTTGATTAACCACGTCTTCCGGCATAAATTTGATGATCGGCGATTGCAACCCCTCGATGCCCTGGCCGATATCATTTACCTTAATCCAGGCCAAACCTTTCGCGCCGTAGATACCAACAAATTTCGTATACTCGTCAATTTCCTTACGACTTAACTTGCCGCCGCCGGGTACACGCAGTGCCGCCACCCGGCCTTTTGGATCTTTCGCTGGACCACTGAACACTTTAAAGTCCACTGACTGCATCAAATCTTTGATGTCTTCGAGCTCTAACGGAATACGCAGGTCCGGCCGATCACTGCCAAAGCGTTGCATTGCTTCGGCATAGCTAAGGTGGGGCATTTCGCCTAAATCAATGTTCAACAATTCTTTGAATAAATTGGTGACCATCCGTTGAGTAATATCCATGATATCTTTTTCTTCCAGGAAGGAAGTTTCAATATCGATTTGGGTAAACTCAGGCTGCCGATCAGCACGCAAATCTTCATCACGAAAACACTTCGCGATCTGATAATAACGATCCATTCCAGCCACCATTAGCAGTTGCTTAAACAACTGAGGTGATTGCGGCAGGGCAAAAAATTGGCCGGAATGGGTACGGCTGGGCACCAGATAATCACGTGCACCTTCTGGAGTGGCTCTGGTTAATATCGGGGTTTCAATATCCAAAAACCCTTCCTCATCAAGGAAGTTCCGAATATTAGAGGTGACTTTTGAGCGAAAACGCAACTTCGTCAACATTTCGGGGCGGCGTAAATCCACATAACGGTATTTGAGACGAACCTCTTCACCGACATGTGAGTATTCATCAATCTGAAAGGGTGGCGTTTCCGACCGGTTTAGGATAACCAGCTCTTTACCCAGCACTTCCACCGCACCAGTCGCCATCTCCTTATTCACCGTACCTTCAGGTCGGGCCCTGACTCGCCCTTTAATACGCAGCACATATTCGCCTCGTACTTTTTCCGCCTCGGCAAAACTTTGCTCAACATCCGGGTCAAAAACGACTTGGGCGATACCCTCTCGGTCGCGCATGTCTAGAAATATAACACCTCCATGGTCACGGCGACGGTGTACCCAACCGCAGAGTTCCACTTCCTGATCAATCATCGTTTCATTTAATTCGCCGCAATAGTGACTGCGCATATCGGTTATTTCCGCTCCTCAATAATAAATTTATGCTGATTTGCTGCTAGTGGTTTTTGAATCCGATGAGGAACTCATCGGAGCTTTTGCCGCCCCATCCTTGCCTGAGTCAGCATTGCTCTTGGCACCAGCCACCAGATTTTTTTTGGACCCTGTCTTAAAGTCGGTTTCGTACCAACCACCGCCTTTCAAACGAAACCCTGCCGCCGATATCTTTTTCTTTAATTCATCCTCACTACAGGCAGGACAATTCACCAAAGGCGCATCACTGATTTTTTGCAGTTTCTCCAGCAGGTGCCCACATGCCCCGCATTCATACTCATAGATTGGCATTTCTCTAATCTCTCCAGGCATGTTCCCACATGCCATTTATCACTTGATCGGTCAAAAACAAAAGGGCGTAATTGTAACGTATTTTGAAATGGGTGTAATGGGTATTTAGCAGAACAAATGGATGATTATGCGGCCATCTGGCCCCCTGAATCTGGCACTGCTATCATAACGACGGACACTAAATTCCCAGAGGCAAGCATGGCAAAAATTAAAATCACCCATTTTTCCGACATTCTGTGCCTTTGGGCCTATATCTCAGAAATTCGAGTCGACCAGTTACAGGCGGATTTCCATGAACGCGTTGAACTCGATTTCCGCCTTTTCCCCGTATTCGGCAACGTCAAAGGTAAGATGGAGAGCCAATGGCGTGACAAAGGCGGATTATCTGCTTATAACCAGCACGTGACTAGCGTTGCAAAACAATTCAACCACTTGAAAATCAATCCAAAAGTCTGGCTGGCTAACACACCCACCTCATCTCTTCCCAGCCACCTCTATTTAAGCGCCATTCGTCTTGTTGAACAGGAGGGATTGGTCGACCCGGGTGCCTTTCTCAAGTTTAAAAAACGGCTGCGAAACGCATTTTTTACAGAACTAAAGGATATTTCAAAGTCTGACGTACTCTGTGGCCTGGCAAAAAATATGGCTTTGCCTAATGAACTGATACAACAAAAAATTGACAGCGGAGAAGCCTTCGCAGCCTGCGCTGAGGACATGCAGCTCGCCAAAGAATTGTCCGTCAGTTCCAGCCCGACACTGATTTTTAACGAAGATCGACAACGCCTAACCGGCAATGTTGGCTATCGAATCATTGAGGCCAACGTGCGTGAACTTCTGGAACGCCCTATTAATGAACAATCCTGGTGTTAACGGAACCTTATTTGCGCACTGTTATTAATAACCCGTTATTCGACGCCAGGTAACTTGGGCATTTCCTTGATATAGACATCCTGCTTCGCATAGGGAATTTCCACCCCTTGCGCCCTAAATTGCTTGTAAACCGCGCAATTCAAACGATCCAGAATCCGTCCCTGCAATACCGGCTGATCAACCCAACAAAGTAACTCAAAATCCAGACTGGAAGGACCAAACTGCCGCAGCCGTACACGGGGTTCAGGGTCTTTACACACGTCCTCTACCTTTGACGCCACGTTCAGCAGAATTTCCCTGACCAGATCAATATCACTGCCATAGGCGACCCCTACCCTAACGCGTATTCGATATTTTTCATGGGGGCCTCCTGACTCATTAATAATCTTAGTATTCCCCATCACCGAATTTGGCACGGTTACTTCTACATCGTCGCGGGTTAACAGGCGCGTACTGCGTAAACCTATTTTAGTCACTTCACCGCGTTCGCCACCATCCAGCACGACAAAATCACCAATTTTGTAGGGCGCATCCGCCAAAATAAAGACTCCCGAAAAAAGATTGGCCAAGGTGTCTTTTGCGGCAAAGCCGACAGCGATACCAACGATCCCGGCCGAGGCTAACCAGGCCGTCATATCAATTTTCCAAGCGGAAAAGATGTAGTACACGGAAATGACAATAATGACGATATAGGCAATATTCTCGAACAGCGGCAAGGTTTTAAAATGCAGCCAAGGATATCGGGTATTGTTCGCGGCCATCTGCGTCAGAAGCAGGCTGCATAACCGAATAAAAAAACCTGTCCAGATGATTAAGGCAATAGTGGCCAACAAGGAAAAAATAATCTGTTTCCAACCAGCGTCCAGGTTAAGTAACGCTGTGGCTGACGCCAGACCAAGTAAAATCACCGACTTAAAAATCGGTCGGCGAATGAGTTGTAATATTTGAGCATCCGATGTCGCACTGAGTTTGCGGATAACTTTCGCTAAAGAAGCCATCACGATGCGATCGAGAATCCAAGCAAGGATACCGCTTAAAAGAAAAATCAATAATGCCTGAAGGATGAGATTGTCACTCAGATACCCTAATAAAGGTGTTATTTGTGCTTGTATTTTTTCCACGTGATTCATGTCTCCTACGTTGATGATCTCGCATCAATAAATACCCGACGTACCCTGGGAAACTGCTGTCTTATCGCCTTGTTCAGTTCCGCACTTACTACTTCTGCCCGACCCACTGGGATATCATTAGAGTAATCCACGCTAATATTGACCAAGATATATTCCGGCCCCATGTGCATCGTCAATACCTCATTGACGCTCTCAATTTC
>JAIPFG010000129.1 GCA_021736745.1 Pseudomonadales bacterium | reverse complement strand
ATGGCAGTGGACATTACCCATTTAGCCAGCGCCGTATGTGGCTTAGCCGCACTGACATCGTACACTCCCGAGTAAATAAAACTGAGTACTCCTATCAAACCAAACAGAACTAGTACCAAAAAGCTAATCAGTAATTTTTTCATGTTTCTGTATCTCCAGTTTCACCTGCTGCGTTGTGTTCGCGCATCAGTCTACCAGCAGCAATCAGCCAAATTGTTTGTATCACGCAATGTGACTCGATCACTCTCCTGCCGGCGTAAATATAGGTGGAAGTAAAGAACCGTCACCCGCCGAGGCAGTACCTATAGAACTAATATCAGGTTATAGGCTGTCACACCAATAACGGAATAACGACCAGATAAAGTCAGTTCAATTAGTTGGATGAGTTTTTTTATTAGTTGCCCCTTGTCCATCAAAATAGGGGCATTTAATACTCATTTATATACACATAAACTTGAGTACTGCCATCCTGTTTCAACAGGAGTACATCATAGCTATCATGTCGGTCGCCAACTTCCATTCCGGGGCTCCCTGCTGACATGCCCGGTACCGATAGCCCAATGACGTTTTGCGGTTTTTCTGTAAGAAATTGGCGAATGACGTGCGCGGGGATATGCCCCTCAAAGACATACCCATCGACGACAGCAGTATGACAAGATCGATAGCGCGGCTCAATACCATATTTGGCCTTAATAGCGCTGACATTTGATATGGCGTCTACTTGGCTAGAAAACCCAAAATTATTGACAAGCTTGATCCATTTACCACAACAGCTACACTGTAGTTTTTTGTATACAACTAAGGTGTTTTCCTTGATGCGGCTGCCCCTGCCTGTTGGCAGAACAACCAAAAAATCATCAGTATTGTTACGTTTCTTTTTTTCACCGAAGTTACTTTTAGTATTCACCCAGAAATGTTAGCCGGTTCGATCGCCCCTACTGCATAAAGTTCATTAGAGGCAAACAACCTCTTTAATATATCCTTTGTATGCATTTGGAGGAACCACGTGACTTATAATGAGGCCTTTGCATAATGAAACAAAAAACATATTTTGAGCTGATAAGGATCAAGTGCTATTTAATATGTCGAATAGTAAAACTGTGAAAAAGCGGGGAGGGGGATTTAAGCCTAAATAAATTATTAAGCAATTCCAAAGAGTTATATGGCGGTGAGGGAGGGATTTGAACCCTCGAAGCCTTTCGACTTACACACTTTCCAGGCGTGCTCCTTCGACCACTCGGACACCTCACCAGTTGCGTTTAACTTTTTACTATTTTCTGAGGCTACGCGTCCGCACGCCTGCGTGCACGTTACTCGGGATAAAACCCCTCGCCCTTCGGGCCGTTGTCGCTTACGCTCCAACGTTCATTCGCCTCGATGAGGCTCGGTGTCGACCACTCGGACACCTCACCAGTTGCGTTCAAATTTTTACTTTTTTTGGGGCTACACGTCTTCCGCATACCTGCGTGCGCATTCCCTTAGCGAACCAAAACCATCCTGTGTTTTAGGGCTCGAAAAAGAGCGCGTACTTTATACTAGGGCCTAAGGAAATGCAACGTTACGGAGATTCTAAGACTTTGGAAAAGCAACATAGGTTCCTTGATAATAAACGGCGACTTCCTCACCTTCTTTGATCCTCGATTCAAGCATCAAACCCGCTTTACCCTTCTCCTCAAGTTTCGCGATAAATGCAGCCACCGTTTCCTCCGAGGGTAAAGAGGATTCAGCAATAAAATCTGCCGTTACCGGCAAACGATATTCACTCTGGCTACTCACCACAGCCAAATTGAGATCAAATCCTTTTTGTTTTAATAACAGATGTAGTACCGACCAGGCGCAATAGGTTGTTGCCGCATTCAAAGATCCCGCAAAACCCGTTCCTTTATCATTTACATTGAGTGCTAATGGAAAGGACAAAGCGAGATTTTTACCATCGTACCGGCTCACTTCCATACCCATCGCCTTTAATAGGGGAATTTGCCGAAAGGTCGATTCAACAAAGTCAGGAAGCAATATCATTTTCACCCCAAGGCTCGATAATGTCCTGAATACATACCTCAGGAGCAGGTTTGCGTTTTACCTGGGGGGTGCCCAGATAAATAAACCCAATAATGATCTCATTATCAGACAAACCCAATCCTTCTTTAACGACGGGATGGTAGGCGGCGCTACCGGTTCTCCAGTAAGCGCCAACACCTAAGGCGAAAGCCGCTATGATCAGGTTGTTGGCAGCTGCGCCTACGCTGATGATTTGCTCTATTTCAGGCACCTTGGGGTGTTCTTTCATTTGGGCGACGGCAATCACTATCGTCGGTGCTCGCAGCGGTTTACGCCGCACTTTGTCTAATGCCGCCGGTTCCGTCTCCGGTTTATCCGCAAGTACCGCCTTTGCCATCAGCTCACCCATTTGCTGTCGCGCATGACCTTCAACCAATAAAAACCGCCAAGGACGGAGGTTGGCATGATCCGGCGCGCGCGCAGCGGCTTTCAGCATGGTTTCCAACTGAGCCTGACTGGGGCCAGGCTCCGTCAGTAAAGCGCAGGAGACCCGGTGGTGTAATGCGGTTAATGCATCCATCAATATTTCCTTAAAATAACCCCTGACTTAATTTGGCATTAACTCTGTGAGAGTTCGCAGCGTCAAGGTAACACTTTCTCAATATTGCTTTTCACTTCGGCGTCATCGGGCGTGATTTTCGGGCTAAATCTCGCCACTACTTCGCCTTTTCCGCTGATTAAAAACTTCTCGAAGTTCCAGGTAATATCACCGGGAAAGGTTGCATGATCACCAGCCAACCACTGATACAGTGGATGCCGCCCTTCACCATTCACCTCTATCTTACTGGTCATAGGGAAGGAGACCTGAAAATTAGTGGTACAAAAATCCTTAATCTCAGCCTCCGTACCCGGTTCCTGCCCCCCAAACTGGTTACAGGGTATGCCCAACACAATGAGGCCATCACCTTGATATTCCTGATAGAGATTTTGCAGGGCTTCATATTGGGGCGTCAGACCACATTTGCTGGCGACATTCACAAGCAATACTGGCTTACCCCGGAATTGAGACAAATTAAGCATCTCGCCGTCGATATTAGGTAAACTGAAATCGTATAAACTGGACATCTTTATCCTCCTGCTGCAAGCAGCTCTTTGGTAAAATGACGCTATTGTCTTAATTGCCGTCTAATAATTGGAAATTCCTTTTCCGTCGAACGCACCGGATTAATATCCAAGCCACCCCGGCGCAAATACCTTGCATTAACCGTTAGCCTCTCGGGTTCGCAGCGACGCATGATATCCATGAAAATTTGTTCAACACACTGTTCATGGAATCCCATGTGCTCACGGTAAGAAATAAGATAACGCAATAATCCCGCCCGATCTATTTGAGGCCCGCTATAGTCAATAAACAGGCTGGCCCAATCAGGTTGGCCCGTGACCGGACAATTGGATTTCAGCAAATGGCTACTCAATTTTTCTGTTATTGGTTGCTGGGTGTTCACCTTGAGCAGATTCGCATCTGGTCTATAGTAGGTAATCTCAATATCCAGATCATCAATACAAAAATACTCATTATCTTCGTTTACCCATGTCATTGGCGTATGGGCGCTATGCAACTCGACGGTAACTTTTGTTTGAGCGCAACTAGATAAATCACTTCTAATAACATCTTTAAGCGATTGTTTTGAAACGAATTTTATTTGATTCAAAGAGTTTAAATACAGTTTAAGCGATTTAGACTCGATGATATATGGAGACTCGCAGGGCACCATCATTTCAGCCACCGCCACAACCGGTTTACCCTTGCCATTGAGCCAGGACAGCTCAAAGGCCGTCCAGTGATCCGCTCCATAAAAGGGCAACACCTCGCCTATGGTGAGATCAACCCGTGCGTCAGACCTTGGGATGGGAAAAAGCAGATGCGGCGAATAGGTGCTGGGATATTCACTTTCCTTTCCCAACAGCGAATCCTGTGGTGTATTTCTTTTCATTTAAAAATGTTCCCTTCAGCCTCTTAGGCCAACGCCTCGTCTCAATAGCCAAAGGCACGCGCAAAACAAAATAACGATGAAGCCTGACATCATGGCAAAGGCCAAATTCAAATTAATTTCAATTATACCAGTGAAGCCATAACGTGCGGTGTTAATAATATAAAGCATCGGGTTCAGTAGAGAGAGATTTCGCCAGACTTCAGGCAACAGTTCGATCGAATAAAATACGCCGCCTAAATAAATCAGGGGAGTTAGAACAAAGATCGGAATGATTGAAACATCATCAAAATTATTCGCAAAGAGCGCGTTGATAAAGCCAGCCATGGAAAAAATAACGGAGGACATGATGACCGTCAACAATACTATCCACGGATTCACCATTTGAACAGCATTAAAACCGACACAAATGCTTAAAGCCATCAAGCCTACCACTAGTCCTCGTATCACGCCGCCACCAATATAGCCCGCCAAAAGAACATAATCGGGAATCGGTGCCACGAGTATTTCTTCAATACAGTGTTCAAATTTAGCCATATAAACCGAGAAAGTGACATTCTCATATGCATTCATAATTACCGTCAACATAATCAGACCCGGTACAATAAACTCCCGATAGGTGATCCCTTGCACCGGGCCGATACGTTCACCGATCAAGCTGCCAAAAATAATTAAGTAGAGCGTCAGGCTGATTGCCGATGGCACCAGCGTCTCTAGCCATATCCGCATAAATCGCCGGACTTCGCCTCGAAACAAAGTAGGGAAAGCAGCCCAATGATTTAACACTCGATCCATTAACTGCGCAGACCTTTGCTGTTTTTCAGCAAATACATACCTAAGACAAAGAACGCGAGTATAAACAGCATAATAACACCGAATGCGACACCGACATCGATATCCGAAACACCCAGGACGCCAAAGCGGAAGGCGTTCACCATGTACAAAATCGGGTTAATTAATGACACATTACGCCAAAACTCGGGCAATAGATCGATTGAGTAAAAAACACCGCCCAAATAGGTCAGTGGTGTTAGGACAAAATTGGGAATGATGGAGATATCATCGAAGTTCTTGGCATAAATGGCGTTTAAAAACCCTGCTAAGGCAAATAATACCGAAGTCAGCACCACCACCGAAATCATGATCCCCACATGGGAGATATGCAAATCAGTAAAAAATAGCGACACCAGGGTAACAATAAAACCAACGATCAGACCTCGGGCAACGCCGCCAACGATATAGCCGACCAAAATCAAAAAGTTTGGCGTAGGCGAAACCAATACCTCCTCTATCTGGTTTTGAAACTTGGCACTGTAGAAAGAGGAAACGACATTCGAATAGGAATTCGTAATCACCGACATCATGATCAGCCCCGGCACAATATAAGCAACATAATCAAAGCCACCCATCTCACCGACCCTGCGCCCAATTAAATTGCCAAAAATAACGAAATAGAGCGTCATGGTAATAATTGGCGGAATTAATGTTTGCACCCAGATACGCAAAAAACGACGCACTTCCTTAATCACAATCGTGCTAAAGCTGATCCATAATTCATAAAAACTCACGTCATTCTCCCCTGCTCCACCAGAGAAACAAATAACTCTTCCAAACGGTTCGCTTTATTTCTCATGCTACTGACCTGGATACCCTGGGCAGAAAGGCTTTCAAAAATAGGGTTTAACCCTTGATTCTTCACCACCATGACTTCGAAACAGTGGCTATCAATTAACCGGCTGGCATAACCGCTAATCTCTGGCGCTAGAGTTAATTCATTCACCACATCAAAAATAAAGGTCTCCATATTTAACTGGCGAAGCAATGCCCGAGTGTTTGAATCCTGAATAATTTTTCCCTTATCAATGATCGCGATATTACGACATAGGCTTTCAGCTTCTTCCAGGTAATGTGTGGTCAAGATAATAGTGACCCCCTGGGCATTAATTTCTCGGAGAAACTCCCACATAGAACGGCGTAATTCGATATCAACACCAGCCGTCGGCTCATCCAGAATCAATACATTAGGCTCATGAACAAGCGCGCGGGCTATCATCAGCCGCCGTTTCATCCCTCCCGACAGCATCCGCGCCTGGGTATGGCGCTTATCCCAGAGACCGATTTTTTTTAAGTAATGCTCGGCGCGTTGCTTCGCTAACGCCAGAGGGATGCCATAGTACCCACCCTGAGTTACCACAATATCAAAGACTTTTTCAAACTGACTAAAGTTAAACTCTTGCGGAACAACGCCCAGATGTTTTTTTGCTTGAGAAAAATGAGTGTCGATGTCGTAACCGAACACCTCTACCGTACCGGAAGTTTTATTAACTAAAGAGGTGATAATACTGAGCGTCGTGGATTTCCCGGCGCCATTCGGCCCAAGCAGTCCAAAAAAGTCACCCTGCTCAACATCCAGATTAATGCCCTTTAATGCCTCGACACCACCCGCATATACTTTTGTTAAATCCCTGATTACCAGCGCTTTTGTCATATCAATGCTTATTTTTGATGTTGTTAGGAAGTTAGCGAAAGCAAAATGGGTATCGCACTATTTCCGTGCATAAACCCGGCAACACTACTTCAATTCACGGCGTAATATTTTACCCACATTGGATTTTGGTAATTCCTCTACAAAAACAATGTGTTTTGGCGTTTTATAGCCGGTGAGTCGTTCCCGGCAAAAAGAGCGAATTTCCTCTGCCGTTACCTTCGGATTGGCTTTTACCACCACTAATTTCACCGCTTCGCCGCTATCTTCATCGGGCGTTCCAATGGCTGCACACTCTTTCACGCCGGGGTGCATACTGGCAACCTCTTCCACTTCATTCGGGAAAACCTTAAACCCCGAAACCGAAATCATATCCTTTTTACGGTCGACGATTTTGATATAGCCGTCCTTATCTATTTGGGCGATGTCCCCGGTTTTCAACCAACCATCAGTGGTCAATACCTTTGCCGTTTCATCCGGTCGCTGCCAATAGCCTAGCATCACCTGTGGACCTTTCACCCACAGTTCACCGGATTCGCCTGTCGCCAATACCTCACCGTTATCATCCACGATCTTTACCTGGGTATCGGGTAGAGGCGTACCAATGGTTCCTTCCCGAATGGCCTTGGGCTGATTACTAGAAACAACGGGAGACGCCTCGGTTAAGCCATAACCCTCCAAAATGGCACAGCCGGTCAGCTCGCGCCAACGCGTAGCCGTATCGGAGGTTAAGGCCATTCCACCAGCAGAGCAGTTTTGCAAGTCCCCAAACCTAAGGCGTTGAAATGCAAGATTATGCAGCAAAGCATTGTAGAGCGTGTTCAGGCCAATAAAACAGGTAATACGATAATCTTTAAAAACCTTTACCACCGAACGAATATCTCTTGGATTGGGGATGAGAATACTGTGATTACCGGTATAGGGCGAACAGAGAATATGCATAGTAAACGCATAAATATGGTAAAGCGGTAAGGGAGCAGCAATCGTATCTTCTTCAATACGATAAACATCAGGCAAGTGTTCACAGGCCTGCCTCATATTCGCCACCAGGTTAGCGTGGGAAAGCATTGCGCCTTTGGCGACACCGGTGGTGCCTCCGGTATACTGTAATAGGGCTATCTCTTGAGGTGATATCTTCACCGGCTGTATCGAATAGTTCTCACCCTGCTTGACTGCATTCCTTAAATCAATGCGCCCAGGTATGTCAAAATCAGGTACCGCTCGCTTACCGTACTTCACCACGGCATTCAATAAAAACCGCTTAAATCCCGGATGAAAATCACCTACCTGCGTGGTAAAAACATATTTCAATTGGGTTTTTGTCATCACCTGAGCGACGGTATCCGCAAAGTTCTCCAGCACGACAAGCGCTTTAGCTCCGGAATCCTGTAGCTGATGTAATAATTCACGTTCGGTATAAAGTGGATTGGTATTGACCAAGACAAACCCAGCTTTCAAGACACCCAAGGCCACTACCGGATAATGTAAAAGATTAGGCAACTGAATCGCTACCCGATCACCCTTCTGTAAAGTCGTTTTATTTTGCAGATAAGCTGCAAACTGTGACGAAAGGCCATCCAATTGATGGAAGGTAAGTGTATGCCCCAAAGCGGAAAAAATCGGATTCTGACCGTACTTTCCACAGGCTTCAGAATAAACATCAACGATGGTTTGGCGTATTTCCATTCCTCACACCCATACAGAAGATTTGTGTCGATGTTACCCTATTGGGCAAGGGGTGCCTAGAGCCGTCTTAGAAGTGCAAATGAAGACAACCACTTGTAACAATTTACCGCGCCAAAACGAAAAAAGCAGCCGAAGCTGCTTTCATCATTTGGAGCGGGAAACGAGACTCGAACTCG
>JAIPFG010000128.1 GCA_021736745.1 Pseudomonadales bacterium | reverse complement strand
CTCCGGTTCCGTCAACAACCTTCTCACTGGTGCGAAAGAGCGCCGGTGGATGATGGTCGGGCCCAGTTTTTCCAGCGCTTTCATGTGCATTGCTGTGGGGTAGCCCTTATGCGCCGCAAAGCCATAGCCGGGATAAACCGCATCCAACTCGAGCATTTCCCGGTCTCGTACCACTTTGGCCAAAATCGATGCGGCACTGATCGCGGGCACCAATGTGTCTCCTTTGATGATGGCTTCAACCGGATATTCCACTCGCGGACAGTGACTACCATCCACCAACACGCTGTCTGGCACCACGCTTAACCCCATCACCGCTCGGCGCATTGCTAATAGACTGGCTTGTAATATATTCAGGCGGTCAATTTCATCTACCTCCGCGCGTGCGACAGACCAACACAATGCCTTTTCTCTGATCTCTATAGCTAAGGCTTCACGCTTCTTTTCCGATAACTTTTTTGAATCCATCAATCCATCAATGGGCGATTCTGGATCTAATATCACTGCGGCGGCAACGACTGCACCGGCCAAGGGACCGCGGCCCACTTCATCGACGCCTGCGATTCGCATCATTGCCCCCATATTTTGCATTAATTGATTAATTCCAACACTGCATCGGCGGCTTTTTCGCTCGCGTTTTGCTTTAGTTGCTGATGGATTTCAAGAAAAGCAGCAGACTGGGTTGTATCCCCATCGGTACTCCTCAGCAAAGCGGTTAACTCAGCACACAGTTTTTCCGGGGTGGCTTCATCCTGGATATATTCAGGTGCCAACGCCTTGTTCGATAATAGATTGGGTAGCGCTATATAATCGGTTTTTACCAATCTGGCAGCAATGGTATAAGTCAAGGGAGCCATTTTATAAGCCACCACCATCGGTCGATTGACCAGGGTAGCCTCCAGCGTGACTGTCCCTGAGGCGACCAGCAGCGCATCCGCTGCGGCCATCACATTCCTGGCGTCACCGATAATAACCTGTACCTGTCTCAAGCGGGGGAAATGGATTAATTCGGCAGTGACCGCCTCGGCAATCTGTGGGTTAGCGGCAGCGACTAACACACTACAGTCAGGCAACTGTCGTTGGCAACATTCGGCAGCCGCCAAAAAAGTTGTCGCCAATTTTTTTATCTCACTCATGCGACTGCCCGGCAATAATGCGAGGACCTTACTTTGCCGATCCAAGGAAAACATCTTCCGAGCAGGCTCCTGCGGCGTATGGAGCGGAATTTCATCAGCCAGTGGATGACCTACAAACCGAACGCCAACCTGATGTTGACGGTAAAAATCCTGTTCAAAAGGAAATAACGTAAGAATCCTGTCAGCACACTTGGCGATATATTTAACACGACCTTGTCGCCAGGCCCAAATTTGCGGACTGACATAATGTACGGTTTTGATACCGGCTGACTTTAGTTGTTTTTCCAAAGCTAAAGTAAAATCGGGAGCATCAATACCAATAAAGACATCAGGTGGGTTTTCAAGGAAATAATTACGCAATCGACGCCGCAAGGCGAGAAGTTCGAAAAGTCGGCCCAACACTTCGACGAGCCCCATTACCGATAACCGCTCCATCGGCGCGATTGAGCGGCAGCCCTGCGCTATCATTCGTGAGCCGCCTATTCCCTCAAACTGGGCATCGGGAAATCGATTTTTGATAGCGGCTATCAGGCCAGCGCCTAAGATATCTCCCGACACTTCGCCAGCAACAATGCCAATGCGCAGTGGTTTCAAAGCCTTAGAGGTTCCTTAGCTGTCCCACTAATCAACGCACCACACCGCGGGTGGAGTTCGCGATAGAGGCGATAAAAATATCCAGCTCTTGACATTGATAATCCAATTCTTGGACTTTGCTGACGGCATCCTTCACCGTTAGCCCCTGCCGAAAAACAATTTTGTACGCCTTTTGCAGCGCAGCGATTGTTTCTTTGGAAAAGTTTCGCCGCCGCAAGCCTTCGATGTTAATGCCATGTGAAGTGGCCGTATTTCCACTTACCGTGACAAATGCCGGTACATCTTTAACAATGACGCTGCCCACACCACTCATACTGTGTGCGCCGATATGACAAAACTGATGCACTCCGGCAAATCCACCCAGCACAGCATAATTACCAATATGAACGTGCCCGGCAATCGCCGCATTATTGGCAATAATACAATGATTCCCCACTACGACATCATGGGCAATATGCACATTGACCATCAGCAGATTATCATTGCCGATACGTGTAACGCCTTGATCTTGTACCGTACCACGATGAATCGTACAGGCTTCACGAATAACATTATTATCGCCAATGACTAAACGCGTCGGCTCGCCATTATACTTCTTATCCTGACAATCCTCTCCGATACTGGAGAACTGATAAATTTTATTTTTCCGGCCGATACAGGTCGGCCCCTTGAGAATGACATGCGGCCCTATCTCTGAGCCATCACCCACTTCAACATCAGGACCAATAATGCTCCAAGGGCCGACTGAAACATTTTCTCCCAGTGACGCTTTAGGATCGATTTGAGCAGTACGATGAATCAATATTGCTTTTCCCTGTCAGCGCAAATAATAATACCGGAACAAACCAGATCGCCATCAACCGAAGCTTTACAGTCGAACTTCCAAATGCCCCTTTTTTCAGTGATGACACTTGCCTCTAGTTGGAGCTGATCACCCGGCTGTACGGGCCGTTTAAAACGTAATTTTTCCGTTCCGACAAAATAATAAATAGAACCATCTGCCGGTTTTTTACCGACGGATTTAAAACCTAAAATCCCCGCTGCTTGCGCCATTGCTTCAATAATCAAAACACCCGGCATAACCGGAAAATCGGGGAAATGGCCGTTAAAAAAATCTTCATTCACGGTAACATTTTTATAGGCGTGGATTGATTTCCCCAATTCCAGGGCGACAACACGATCCACCAGAAGAAAGGGGTATCTGTGCGGTAAATACTCTCGAATCTCATTGATATTCATCATGTCTTATTGCTCGTCAATTCCTTTAGCTGTTTTTCCAGCTCTCTTATGCGTTTGCTCAGCTCATCCAAATGCTTAATCCGTACTGAATTTTTGCGCCAAAGACCGGTAGGCATCATTGCCGTACCGGACGAATAACTTCCGGCCTGGTCGATAGACTTAGTCACCATTGTCATTCCCGTCACATGTACTCTGTCAGTCAACTTGATGTGTCCCACCAGACCAACACCGCCAGCTAAGGTACAGTTGCGTCCGATTTCTGTACTCCCCGAAATCCCCACACAGGCGGCAATGGCCGTGTGTGCGCCAATCTTTACGTTATGCGCCACCATAACCTGATTATCAATTTTGACACCTTCTTCAATTACCGTATCAGCCAACGCACCTCTATCCACAGTTGTATTTGCACCAACCTCCACGCGGGGGCCAATATGCACACCACCCAGCTGAGAGATTTTTTCCCAACGATTGCCATCATGAGCGAAGCCGAAGCCATCAGCGCCGATGACTGCGCCACTGTGAATGATAACCTCTTCACCAATTTCAACCCGGTGGTGGATTGTTACATTGGCGGCAATACGCGAACCTTTACCGATGGTAGTGCCGACACCAATAAAACTACCAGCGCCGACCTCGACCTGTTCAGCGATGCTAACTCCCTCTTCAATGATGACATAAGGGCCTATTGCAGCTGTTTTATGCACCTTGGCGCTATCAGCAATGACAGCGCTAGTGTGAATACCTGCTTTCGGTTTTGGTCGATTTTCAAATAACTGCGAAACTTTGGCAAAACCCAAATAGGGGTTTGTGGAAATCAGTGCATTGGTTACCCGGTCAGCATACTGGGGCTCAAGAATAACCGCAGATGCCTGGGTAGCCTCCAGCTGCGACTCATAGGCCGAGTCTGACAAAAAACTAATCTGTCCTTTTTGCGCCTCAGGCAAACCCGCCATACCGATTATCTCGCACTGCGGATCACCCTTTAACTCCGCCTCAAGATAGGTGGCTAAATCACCCAGTGAATAACGGGCCTTCCCCCTCATAAGCTCTCGATGTTAGCGTTTCAGGTTTAATTTTTCGGTCACTTTTTTGGTAATATCGTAATCTGGCTTGGCAAAAATTAATGCGCGACGTTCCAGGATAATACCGTAATCACCTTCTTTGATAACGGCCTGAATGGCTTCTTCCAGTTTTGGCCCCAGTTCCGCCATCAGTTCTTGTTGGCTTTCATTTTGAGACTTTTGCAGCTTTTTCAAATTAAACTGATAGTCGACGGCTTTGTCTTCAATGTCTTTTCCAAGTTTCTTTTTCTCACTCTCACTCATAACCGCTGCGTCTTGTTCTAATTTTGCCTGCAGCTTTTGAATTTGTTCCGCTAAGCTTTTAAGCTCATTCTGATCCGGGGCATATTGCTTCTTCAGTTCAGCAATTTTTTCCTTCGCCTGTTCTGAAGCCAGAATCGCCGACTGTACGTCAATAACAGCCATTTTCGTTTCTGCCATTGCCATTGGTACAGCTAATAATCCGCTGATAAATATTCCAATCAGTACTTTCTTCACTCTTGTTCCCCTTAATGGTCTATTACAAATAACTTTCTACGGTTTTAAAATCAAAAAGTCTTACCAAATGAAAATTGGAAGAACTCCGTATCATCCAACGGCCCTTCATTAAAGGCCTGTGCAATACTAAAGGTCAATGGCCCAAAGCCAGATAACCAGGTAGCACCAATACCTACTGAATATCGAATTTCGCCCACATCAAAGTCTAAACAACTCACACTGACACTCGGGCATTCCGTATTAAAAACATTTCCGGCATCAACAAATAATGAGGACTGGACCGAGCGTTGATCCTTGAGAAAGGGCAACGGGAAAAGGATATCCAACCCACCTGTAATTAATAGGTTGCCGCCAAATGGGTCCAGATCCCGATCCGGGTTGATTGGATTTGGGGTGCTGCGCGGACCAAGTTCGTTATTCTTAAAGCCACGAATTGAATCAAAACCGCCGGCGAAGAAGTGCTTGTAGAATGGCAGGGTGTTGGTATCCCCATAGGAATCGCCATAACCCAAGTCCGAACGCAGACGCAAAGTCAATGCCCGAGTTAATGGGAAAAATATTTGGCCTTTATAGGTAAGCTTATAATAGGTCAAATCGCTGCCCGGCACCGCCAATTCCAGAGATAATCCCTGTGAGCTACCACGGGTAGCGAAGACACCACGATTCAGACGTGATTGGCGCCAGGAGGCTGTAAACAGAAACTCATTATAATCGGAACCCTCTTCCGATAAAAATTCCGAGATTTCCAATGCCGGGAAGACGCCTTCTGTTATGTCCGTAACCTCGATTCCAAAATTGAATGAAACAGACTGGGTTTCAGAAATAGGATAACCAAAGGAAACGCCACCGCCGTAGGAATCGGTGGTAAAGCTAGCGATGTTATCTTCGTCATAATCAAGCTCCCGGTAAAACACATTAAAACCACGGGTTACGCCATCAACCGTGTAGTAGGGATCCAAATAAGAAAAATTGTACGATGTTTGAAAACGGGACCGGTTCAGGCCAATAGAAACACGTTTACCAGAGCCCAGAAAATTATTCTGACTGACACCAGCACCCAGAATTAAACCCCGACCTTGCGCAAAACCCAGACTTGCGGTGACACTTCCGGAAGGTTGTTCTTCAACCGAATAATCGACATCAATCTGATCTTCAGTACCCGCAACTTGCGGCGTTTCTACATTGACTTCTTTGAAGAAACCCAACCGCTCAAGTCGTAATTTCGATAACTCAATTTGACGGTTCGAAGCCCAACCCGACTCCATTTGACGCATTTCACGCCGCAGCACTTCATCTATCGTTTTGGTATTGCCTTTAAAATTAACTCGTCGCACATAGGCGCGTTTACCCGGATCGATAAATAAACTGATATCCACAATACCGTCTTCTTTAGGCTGCGGGATGCCATTGACATTGGCAAAAGTGTAGCCTTCATTCCCTAAGCGATTGGTTAACGCTTCAGTGGTTGCCGTCAGCAGTTCATTGGAGAAGATATTGCCAGATTTTACCAACACATATTTGTTCAGTTCATCCTCATCGAGCACCAAATCTCCAGCGAAATCCACGTTTCCGATCGTGAATTTCTCACCCTCAACAATATTGACGGTAATATAGACATTCGCTTTGTCAGGAGTGATGGAAACCTGTGTCGATTCAATATTGAAGTTTATATAACCATTATCCAGATACTTGGATTTCAGTCGTTCCAAATCACCGGATAATTTTTCACGGGAATATTTATCGTCATTACGATAGAAACTTAACCAGTTAGTGGTACGTAACTCAAATAAATCCAGCAAGTCATCATTGTTATAGACGCTGTTGCCAACAATATTGATCTGCTTAATGGAAGAAGGTGCGCCTTCGGTAATGTTGATGGATAGTGCGACCCGGTTGCGTGGCTGATTTTCAACATCGGTTTCAATTTCAACACCGTAGCGACCCTGGGAAATATACTGTCTCGTCAGTTCCTGCTCCAAACCTTCTAGGGTTGCACGTTGAAAAATCTCTCCCTCATCCAGACCGGCTTGGCGCAAACCATCTTTTAGGTCTTCGGTTTTAATTGCTTTGTTGCCATCAATGTCAATACTGCTGATCGACGGACGTTCCACTACCGTCACTACCAGCACATTTCCATCACGGCCAATTTGAATATCGTTAAAAAATCCGGTTTTAAACAAGCTCCGGGTTGCTTCCACCAAAGCCTTCTCATCAACCATATCACCCAAACTAATGGGAAAAGCACGAAACAACGTTCCCGCCGATACCCGTTGCAATCCTTCGATTCGAATATCAGCAACCTTGAATTGTTCTGCGAATAGCTGCTGGCTCTGGAACGTCAGCGTTAAAAATAAACATAGGGAAATAAGTCGAAGTCTTTTCATATTCTTCTTGTGTGTTGATTATTATTACGTAATCTATCGCTAAAGCCGCGCCAAATCGTTATATAACGCTAAAAGCATCAGCGCCATAATAATACTCATGCCAATTCTCAGCCCCATCATCTGGACTTTTTCCGATACGGGTTTGCCTCGCACAAGTTCAACGAGATAATACATCAAATGACCACCATCAAGTACCGGTATTGGCAGAATATTAATTAGCCCCAAGCTGATACTGAGATAAGCCAAAAAATTTAAAAAGGGCTCTATTCCCTTATCCACGGAAGCGCCCGCCACTTTAGCAATGGTTATCGGTCCACTCAAGTTTTTAATTGAAATCATGCCAATCAGCATCTTTTTTAATGACACCAATGTGAGAACCGACATATTCCAGGTCTTTTCTACCGCAGGAAGCCAAGCAGAGAATACCGAGTAGTTAATCTCACGCTGCAATTCAGCCGGCCATTCAAATGCCTGGGCGCCGACCCCTAGATATCCAATCGTTTCGTTATTTTCAAGTAAGCGAGAGTCAGGGGTAACGGAGAGGCGCTGTATTAGACCATTACGCTCAATTTCGAGCTCAACCGGTTGTTGGGGATGTGATTTAATCTGGGCGACAAACGCTTGCCAGTCCTGGATTGACTCTCCCTGAAGGGAAAGGATTTTATCCTCTGCTTTTAAACCGGCACGCTCTCCAGCACTTTCCGCCAAGACTTGGCCGATAACAGCGGGTATCGGAGGCACATAAGGTTTTATACCCAAACCCTGCAACGGATCAGGCTGTTCTACCCCGCTTAACCAACCATCCAATAACAGGCGCGCACTTTGTTTGCTATCGCTTCTAAGGTCACGGGTGGTGAGCACCAGCTCACCGCTATTACCGATATAATTCAACAATTGAATATTGATGGCTTGCCAGGTAGGGGTTTTTACATCGCCCACGGCGATAATTTCCTGTCCTGTCTGCAATCCCGCATGATCGGCCATGGAGTCCGGGACAATGTCGCCAATAACAGGCACCACTGTATTAACGCCCATCACAAATAATATCCAGTAGGCAAATATCGCAAACAAAAAATTGGCCAAGGGTCCGGCAACCACCACCGCAATGCGCTTACCCACCGATTGACGATTAAAGGCATACGGCGCTTCTTCTGGCGCAACATCCCCTTCGCGCTCGTCAAGCATTTTGACATAACCGCCCAAGGGTATCGCCGCTAACATGAACTCTGTACCATGACGATCACGCCACTTATAAAGTGCCGGCCCAAATCCCACTGAAAACCGGAGTACCTTAATGCCGCATCGCCGTGCCACCCAAAAGTGACCAAACTCATGGATAGTGACTAATATGCCCAGCGTGACGATAGTGGCTAATACAATTTGAATAATGCCCATGTTAGCGAAACTCTATCTGTTGTAACGTCATCTCACGCGCCACTTGATCCTGCTCTAAAATCTGCTCAATGCTAGCGGCTTTGCGGCCCTGATACTGCTGTAAGACCCTATCGAC
>JAIPFG010000127.1 GCA_021736745.1 Pseudomonadales bacterium | reverse complement strand
AGCATGAGTTTTACCGTCTCTATGGGCTAACGAAAGATAAGTTAAAATATGCGCACCCCGAAGCCATTGTTATGCACCCAGGCCCAATTAATCGAGGCGTGGAAATTGAATCCGAAGTGGCCGATAGCCCCCAGTCGGTCATACTTAACCAGGTAAGTTACGGTATTGCGGTCCGTATGGCGGTAATGTCGATGGCAATGAGTGGCCAAACAACTCAAAATCAAGCCCGGAATGAAGCCCTGAATGACACACAAGATCTTGAGTCGAAATCAAAATGAGCCTTCTGATTAAAGGTGGGCACCTGATTGACCCGGCTAACCAACTTGACACTATCTCCGATATTTATATTGCGGACGGTAAAGTCGTAGCGATCGGTGACAGCGCTCAGAGCTTTTCAGCGGACAGTCAACTAGATGCCAGCGGTTTGATTGTCTGCCCCGGCTTTGTCGACCTATTTGCATGCCTACCAGAGCCCGGTTTTGAGCATAAGGGAACAATAGCTACTGAAACACTCGCCGCCGCCGCAGGGGGAGTGACCACGCTTTGCTGTCCTCCAAATACCTCTCCGGTTATTGACTCACCCTCTGTTGCCACCCTCATTCAAGACTTGGCTCGACAAGCCAACTTGTGCCATGTTAAACCCATCGGAGCAATAACCCATGGGCTCAAAGGCACTCAGCTAAGTGAAATATACGCGCTGAAGGAAGCTGGCTGTATCAGCGT
Organism: Pseudomonadales bacterium; assembly: GCA_021736745.1. Classification (GTDB taxonomy): domain Bacteria; phylum Pseudomonadota; class Gammaproteobacteria; order Pseudomonadales; family IMCC2047; genus JAJFKB01. The sequence goes on along the minus strand of JAIPFG010000127.1, from coordinate 7,780 downwards.
CACCAACATGCGTCAACCCTTCGCGGATAATGCCGTGTTGCTCCATTGCCTGGAGTATGCGGCGACACACGAAATGACCGTATTCTTCAGCTCAACGGATACCGCCCTGGAGCAGGGAGGGTGCGTCCATAATGGCCAGTATAGCACTCGTTTAGGCTTAGCCGGTATTCCGGAATCCGCAGAAACGGTTGCGCTTGCACGCGATTTATTATTAGTTGAACAGACAGGTGTTAAGGCACATTTCGGTCAGCTCTCCACCGCCCGTGCGGTAGATTTAATTGCCACAGCTCAAGCTAAGGGCCTTCCAGTAACAGCAGATGTGGGTATTCTACATTTAATCGCTACCGAATCTGATATTCATGATTTCAATACTTTCTACCATGTGCAACCGCCATTTCGCAGTAAATCCGATCGTGATATGCTCAGGCAAGGTGTCAAAGAGGGTGTGATTAATGCAATTTGTTCCTATCATCAACCCCATGAAATTGTTGCCAAAATGGCGCCCTTTGCCGATACGGCACCAGGTATTTCCACGATAGAAACGTTACTACCTTTAGCGTTAAAACTGGTTGATGAGAACATTCTGGATCTGCCGGAATTAATTCACCGACTAACCTTTGGCCCAGCAACATCGGCCAAAATTGACGGCGGCAATTTAGCCGTGGGAGAAACAGCTGACATTTGTATTTTTAACCCAACAGAGCCCTGGGTTGTTAATACGAAGACTCTACAGTCACGAGGCCATAATACGCCATTATTAAACACCGAGGTTATCGGCCGAGTTTGCTATACCTTCCTCGCCGGTCGGCGAGTACATCAGGCTCAACGGTTATAGGGTTTATCGGTTGAACTTTCAAGGGTAAATCTGTCCGCTGCGTCCATAGCATCCTGGACATGAGTTTCTGAATCTAGCTTGATCATCAAACGGAGGTCGTTCATTGAGTCAGCATGCTTGAGTGCTGCCTCGTAGGTAATGTCGCCCTTTTTAAACGCCTTAAACAGTGCCTGATCAAAGGTTTGCATACCCATTTCAGTGGAGCGCCCCATGATTTCCTTCAACAGGTGCACTTCACCTTTTCTAATGATATCGGCTACGATCGGTGTATTGATCAACACTTCGACCACCACCGTTCGACCTTTACCATCCGGTCTGGGTATCAGCTGTTGCGCCACAATGGCCTTAAGGTTTAAGGATAAATCCATCCAGACTTGCGGGTGTCGATCTGCCGGGAAAAAATTAAGAATACGCCCGAAAGCCTGGTTGGCATTATTGGCATGCAGTGTCGCTAAACAGAGATGGCCGGTATCTGCAAAGATGATGGATTGCTCCATCGTCTCGCGGGTACGAATCTCCCCCACCAGTATGACATCCGGTGCTTGTCGTAAGGTGTTGCGCAGAGCTATTTCAAAACTTTCGGTATCGATCCCCACCTCACGCTGCGTAACGATACATCCCTTATGTTGATGCACATATTCAATCGGATCTTCAATGCTAATAATATGCCCATTCGCATTGATATTACGATAACCAATCATCGCCGCCAAAGACGTAGATTTTCCTGTGCCGGTCGCACCCACAAAGAGTACTAAACCGCGTTTAGTCATTGCTAATTCGTCTATCACTTCCGGCAAGCCAAGCTCTCCGGATACCGGAATTCGCGTTTCAATACGCCGCAGGACCATACCGACCAAATTTCGCTGGTAAAAAGCACTCACACGGAAACGACCTACGCCACGGGCACTAATAGCAAAGTTACACTCATGACTTACCATGAATTCTTTACGCTGTGCTTCGTTCATTGCTCCTAGTACTGTTTCACGTGCTTTTTCCGGGCTCATCGGCTCACTGCTCAGATGATGAATAACACCGTCAACCTTAATGCTGGCTGGAACACCCGCTGTAATAAAAAGATCCGAAGCCTTTTTATCCACCATAATTTTCAGCATTTTATTCAGGTCCACAGTACAACTCCTTTTAACTTCTCGAAAAATAGCATTATCTCAAAAACGGTAATTATCTAGTAAAGGTATCTGGGTTGCTCGATTTTTCACGCGCTGACTCCACCGTTATCAACCCTTTTGCAAGCATCTCCTTTAACGTCTGATCCAGTGTTACCATACCATGTGCTGCACCCGTTTGGATCGCTGAATACATTTGCGCAATCTTATCCTCACGAATCAGGTTACGAATAGCAGAGGTAGTGATCATAATTTCGTGCGCTGCCACTCGCCCACCGCCACACTTTTTTAACAGCGTTTGCGATATAACGCCTTGCAGGGATTCCGACAGCATCGAGCGTACCATCGACTTTTCTTCCCCAGGAAACACATCGATGATCCGGTCAATTGTTTTGGCTGCGGAGGTGGTATGCAGCGTGCCAAACACCAGGTGCCCCGTTTCCGCGGCAGTCAAGGCCAGCCGAATCGTTTCCAAATCCCGCATTTCGCCAACCAGAATTACATCCGGATCTTCCCGTAATGCGGAGCGTAAGGCTTCACTGAAGCCGAAAGTATCTCGATGTACTTCACGCTGATTGATCAGGCATTTTTTACTTTCATGGACAAATTCAATCGGGTCTTCAATCGTCAACACGTGGTCATACCGAACGTTGTTAACATGGTCAATCATTGCGGCCAGGGTGGTACTTTTACCCGAACCTGTTGGCCCCGTCACTAACACCAGACCTCTAGGTAACGTCGCAAGTCTCGTAAACACCTTACCTAAGCCCAAATCCTCCATCGTCAACACTTTCGACGGAATCGTTCGGAAAACCGCACCCGCACCACGGTTATGATTAAACGCATTTACCCGAAATCGAGCCACACTGGGGACTTCAAAGGAAAAATCCGTTTCCAGGTATTCTTCGTAGTCCTTACGTTGTTTATCATTCATGATGTCATAAATTAACGCATGAACTTCCTTATGCTCCATGGCTGGAACATTAACCCGACGCACATCGCCGTCGACACGAATCATTGGTGGCACACCGGCAGACAGGTGTAAATCAGACGCGTTTTGTTTTACGGTAAACGAAAGTAGTTCCGTTATATCCATAGGACTTCATCACCATTCAATTATTTTGTAATTAATGTTAGCCTTTCAAGCCAACTTTGATACGCACTTTACAGCTTATTCCAGCCAACAGGTAACTATGCAAAACCCTATTGCCGATAATATCACTCAAATTCGTGCTCGCATTCGCTCAGCTGAAAAAAAATTCGACCGTATACCGGGTATAGTACAGCTTATCGCAGTTAGCAAGACGAGAGCGGCAAATGAGTTAAGAAAAGCGGCGCAAACTGGTATAAAGGATTTTGCCGAGAATTATCTACAGGAGGCACTCACAAAACAGCCTGCTCTGGCGGATCTCCATCTCACCTGGCATTTTATCGGGCCCATCCAGTCCAATAAAACAGCAGATATTGCAACCCACTTTGACTGGGTACAAAGTGTTGACCGTTTGAAAATTGCACGGCGCCTTAATGAACAAAGACCACAACATTTAACCCCACTTAACATCTGTTTGCAGGTAAATATCAGTAATGAAAAAACGAAGTCTGGCGTCTCCTTATCCGAGCTTGATCAATTAGCCTTACAGATATCACAGCTACCAAGGTTGAAGCTACGCGGTTTAATGGCCATTCCTGCCCCCGATCAATCAGAATCCGCCCTTCGTTCCGATTTTGCTGAAATGCGTAAGGCCTTGAATAAGTTAAACGATCAAGGATTTAACCTGGACACCCTATCGATGGGTATGACAAATGATTTAGAATGCGCGATTGCCGAGGGCGCCACTATGGTACGTATAGGCACGGCTATATTTGGTTCCCGTGATTAGGAATAGTCTTATGACCCTAGCTTTGAAAAATGAAACCGCTAAATTAGCCTTTATTGGCGCTGGCAATATGGCCAGTAGTATTATCGGAGGATTGATCAACAATGGCTATCCCGCCGATCTCATCTCTGCCTCGGACCCCAGTGAAGACGCCCTAAAAAAACTGTCGGAGCAGCATGGCATTATCACCAGTCGAAATAACGCCAATGTCATTACTGGGGCTGATGCCATTATCCTGGCGGTCAAACCGCAAATCATGCAGCAGGTGTTAACTGCCATCGCGGCAGACATTCAAAACAAACAACCTTTAATCATTTCCATTGCCGCCGGCATAACCGTCAATAATATTCGATATTGGTTGGCTCCGGATTTACCTATTGTACGCACCATGCCTAATACTCCTGCCCTCGTTCAAACGGGCGCAACAGGATTGTACGCAAATGAAAGGGTAAACAGCACTCAGAAGGCAATTGCCTCAACAATTTTTGAATCTATCGGCATTGCCATCTGGTTTGACGAGGAAACCGATATGGACCGCGTCGTTGCCATTTCGGGTAGCGGCCCCGCTTATTTTTTCCTGGTCATGGAAGCGATGGAGCAGGCAGGTATTAGCCTTGGACTACAACCCGAAGTAGCGCGCAAGCTCACGCTACAAACTGCTCTGGGCTCAGCTAAGCTGGCGCTGACAGAGAACCTGGATCCAGCCGAATTAAGACGAAGAGTCACCTCGCCCGGAGGCACCACAGAGGCAGCTATTGGTGAATTAGCGAGTGGTGGGCTGATGCAGCTCTTTGCCAAAGCCATTAAAGCGGCGTCAGATCGTAGCAAAGAACTGGCTGGCTAAGCGTGAATGGCTACAATAATGAACACAGGACTAATCACCTGATTTCTGAAGAATCAGGATACGACATTCAATTAATAAACAAGGGATATTCCTAGTGGACCCACTTGTCAATGCAGCCATTTTTCTTGTTAAGACCCTATTCAGCCTTTACATTCTTGCGGTTTTATTACGTTTTTTGCTGCAGATTGCCCGTGCTGACTTCTATAACCCCCTGTCTCAAGCAATTGTAAAGGTCACCGATCCGGCCTTACGACCGTTACGGCGGATAATCCCGGGAATTGGCGGTATTGATTTATCATCTCTGGTCCTCGCATTAATCATACAGATCGCCGCTATTTGTCTGATATTTCTGCTACTCGGACAAAATGTGCCTAACTTTTTATTGGTAACACTGTGGGCCTGCGTCGGTCTGGCGGCATCCGTTCTCAATATTTATTTTTATGCCCTCATTATTGTCATTGTTTTAAGTTGGATCGCACCCCAGAGCTACAACCCAGGTGCGATATTAGTTCAGCAGATAACAGAACCGATTATGCGCCCCGCACGCAATCTTATCCCCCCCATTGGCGGGTTAGATTTATCTCCAATTTTTATCTTCATCGCTATCAACCTGATTGAAATTTTGGTCATCAATAGGCTTGCTCTCGCCCTGAATATTCCGAGGCGGCTCATCATGGGGCTATAAAGACTCTTTAAATTCGTCTCTGTTCGCTCCCGGACAGGCACCCGACAACAAAGTACACCGTAAGCCTTGAAGTTAGGCGTTTAAAGATTGAATTTAAACGTTATGCTCATTAGACTGCGCGTTCAGATCCTATAAAAATACTCATGCCCAAAACCTTTCCCGACAACTCTGTGGGTCTCGTCGTACCACAACTGATGCAGTTCAGCGAACCACTGATGCTTGCCTGTGGCCGTGAGTTGAATAATTACCAATTGGCCTACGAAACCTACGGCCAACTTAACGCAAATCGCTCCAATGCGGTTTTGATTTGCCATGCTCTCAGCAGCAACCATCATGCGGCCGGATACCATGAGGGTGATGAGAAACCTGGCTGGTGGGACGCCTGTATCGGCCCGGGCAAGCCCATTGATACGCAACGATTTTTTGTGGTTTGCGCCAACAATATTGGTGGCTGCCATGGCAGCACTGGCCCCAGCAGCATTAATCCGGCAACAGGCAAACCCTGGGGGCCGGATTTTCCGCCGCTGCGCGCGCGCGATTGGGTTCATGCCCAGGCACGACTAGGCGACAAGCTCGGCATTCATCAGTGGGCAGCCATCGTCGGTGGTAGCCTGGGCGGCATGCAGGCAATGCGCTGGTCCTTGGAGTATCCTGAAAAACTTCGTCACTGCGTGGTCATTGCCTCTGCGATGAAACTAACGGCGCAAAATATTGCCTTTAATGAAATTGCGCGCAACGCCATTCGTTCTGATCCTGATTTTCATCAAGGCAATTACGCTGAATATAACACCATCCCAAAACGCGGGTTGACATTGGCCCGTATGATCGGACACGTCACCTATCTGTCCGATGATTTGATGGGGAGAAAATTCGGCCGAGAATTACGCAGCGGTAATTTTCAACAGGGCAGCTACAACCCCGTTGAGTTCGAGGTGGAAAGTTATCTGCACTATCAGGGAGATAAGTTTTCTGAAGTATTCGATGCCAATACCTATATTCTCATCACCCGTATCCTCGACTATTTTGATCTTGCCCGTGAGTACGATGATGATCCGGTTAAGGCTTTCAGCCAAGCACTCTGCCAGTTTTTAGTAATATCCTTCACCACTGACTGGCGTTTTGCACCAGAGCGTTCACGGGAGATCACCGATGCGTTGATCGCCGCCGGTAAAGACGTTTGCTATGCGGAAATTGATGCCCCTCAAGGGCACGACGCCTTTTTGCTGCCAATCGAGCGCTACCTTTCTCTCTTTGCTGCCTATATGCAACGTGTCGCCGACGAGGTGTCTATATGAACGATACCTTACGGATCGACTTAAGTATTATCCAAAACTGGATAACTGAGAAAAGCCGAGTTCTCGATCTTGGTTGTGGCGATGGCACATTACTGCGTCTGCTTATGGATAATAAAAAGGTGCTGGGGTACGGACTCGAAATCGATGCCGATGAAATTACCCAATGTATTCGCAAAGGTGTCAATGTCGTGGAACAGGACCTTAATACTGGCCTCAGTAATTTTAAAGATAACAGTTTCGACACCGTGATTATGACGCAAGCATTACAAATCATGCATCGTCCGGATCTCGTGCTGGATGAAATGTTACGTGTTGGCAAAGAATGTATAGTCACCTTCCCCAACTTTGCCAATTGGCATGCGCGGCTCTACTTAATACTGCGCGGTCGCATGCCGGTGACTAAACAGTTGACCTACCAGTGGTACGACACCCCCAACATTCACTTTTGTACGGTTAAGGATTTTGAAGTGCTATGCCACGAAAAAAATATCTACATCATGGACAGGAAAGTCGTTGCTCAACGCTTCCCAGACCACCTGCTGAAAGACCTCGCTCCCAACAGCTTTGCGGAAACGGCCATCTATCATCTGAGCAAGAACCACTGAGATGAAAATTGTGCTAGCCAGCGCTAACAAGGGCAAGCTAAACGAAATTCAGCAGGTATTGTCGCCCCTGAAATTAGAGCTTATCCCTCAATCTGCCTTTGCCATAGAAGACGCAGACGAAACCGGCATGACCTTTGTCGAAAATGCAATCATCAAGGCACGCCATGCGGCGAGTATTTCAGGGTTACCCGCGCTGGCGGATGATTCAGGCCTTGCCGTCGATGCGCTGTATGGTGCTCCCGGAATATACTCCTCTCGCTATGCCGGACCAGACGCCAACGATGCATCGAATAATGAAAAATTACTGCGCGAGTTGGCCAAATTATCCGACAAACCCAGAACAGCACGATTTCATTGCGCATTGGTGTATATGCGCCATGCAGAAGATCCCTCACCACTGATTGCGCTGGGCCAATGGGAAGGTGAAATTCTTACACAGGCTCGTGGTAATAACGGCTTTGGCTACGACCCGCTTTTTTATTGCCCTGAGCTTAAGTTAACTTCAGCGGAGCTAC
>JAIPFG010000126.1 GCA_021736745.1 Pseudomonadales bacterium | reverse complement strand
GACGAGATGATAGATCAATGCTGATAAAACAACCCATATAATGAGTTTCACAACCCCTCCGGAAAGTGTTTCCTTTAAAGCCAGGAAGTCTTCCTTTGAGCTTAACGACTGATCTAACGCACAGATTAATAGCGCTGCAAAAATAAAAAGCAGGAAGCCAGAAATACGGTGAAAAATAGATGTTATCGCGGGTAGAGGTTGTTTAATGGTAAGAAGATCAAGATTGACCGGTCTATTGTCTTTCACGGTTTATTTTGCCTTAGCTGGTTAACGGAATTTTGGCTACTCAATCGGTTTACGGAAACCACTGCAAACGGGGCATGTATTGTAGAGAAGCACCAGTCAATGCTCAAGCGTATTATCTGGATTAAAAAGCTTTCTGGGAATATTTATTCCAGATTATGTCTGCAAAGCCTTAATTCACTAAGATTAGCTCGCTATCAGATAATTAATAAGCTTGGTTTATGTCAAACATTCACTTGAGTTATTAAGGGCCCCCTACAAGAACAATGCTTGATAAATAGCCTTCTCTGCTGATTATTTTGTTTGTTGTTGATCAATTAAACACGCTTCTAGGTTTGACAAATTCAGCGAGGCCAATTAACTTGTTCACCCGCGAATTGACACCACCTAATATCCGCGCCCGTTTTCCAGCACGGGAAAACACCATACGCAGATATGAAAGAGAGAGTATTCACTTATGACAGAAAAGAAGGCCTACCTAAACATTGAAGGGCACGACCCTATTGAGTTACCCATACTATCGGGAACCCTCGGGGCCGATGTGATTGATATCAGCAACTTGGGATCACACGGCTATTTTACCTTTGACCCAGGCTATACTTCTACGGGTGCCTGCAAGTCGTCGATCACCTATATCGATGGTGAAAAAGGCATATTGCTACATCGGGGTTACCCGATCGAACAACTCGCAGAAAAATCAGATTTCCTGGAAGTGTGCTACTTACTTTTTTATGGCGAACTCCCTACCGCAGAAGAGAAAAGCGAATTTATTAAGACCATTGGCACTCACACCATGGCTCACGAGCAGTTAAGTTTCTTTTTCAGAGGCTTTCGCCGTGATGCACACCCTATGTCGATTATGTGTGGCGTCGTCGGTGCTTTGTCCGCCTTCTATCATGATGCCATGGATATTACCGATGCTCGGCATCGTGAAATTACAGCCAATCGTCTGGTCGCAAAGATTCCCACACTGGCTGCAATGTCCTACAAGTACTCTATAGGCCAACCCTTTGTCTATCCGCGAAATGATCTAGATTATGCCTCCAACTTCCTGCATATGATGTTCGCCACTCCCTGCGAGGAATACAAAGTCAGCCCGGTCTTGGCTAAGGCAATGGACCGAATTTTCATGCTGCATGCCGATCATGAGCAAAATGCCTCTACTTCTACGGTGCGTTTAGCCGGCTCCAGCCAAGCCAATCCCTTTGCCTGTATTGCAGCCGGTATTGCAACACTCTGGGGACCAGCACACGGTGGCGCTAATGAAGCCTGTCTGCAAATGCTTATGGAAATAGGTGACGAATCTCGCGTTGACGAATATGTAGAACGTGCTAAAGATAAGAACGACCCCTTCCGTCTGATGGGATTCGGGCATCGTGTTTATAAAAATTATGATCCCCGAGCCGTTGTTATGCAAAAAACCTGCGACGAAGTACTGGCGGAATTAGGTATCAATGACGAGCCTCTTTTCCGCATTGCCCGAAAGCTTGAAAAAGTGGCTTTGGAAGACCCTTATTTTATCGAGAAAAAGCTATACCCTAATGTTGATTTCTATTCGGGTATCATTCTACGTGCGATAGGCATTCCAACCAGTATGTTTACGGTGATATTTGCACTCGCCCGAACAATTGGCTGGATCAGCCATTGGAATGAAATGGTGAGCGAACCCTACCGTATTGGTAGACCACGCCAACTTTACACAGGACACCCTCAACGGGATTACCCTGAATAATAAGCCGGACATAACCAGCTTCATCGCACATTGATAAAAAGGCCAAGCTAATTACTTGGCCTTTTTATTGGAGCCGCTCCCAGATTACTCTGAAATTTTCGTTATCATAGTTTAAATAGCTGATAACGATCTTGATCCTTAATCCCGCCAATCTGCTCTACACTTGTAATCACAGCCACACTTGCTTTTTCAGGAAGCAGGTAAGTCGAGCCGACGCGCAACAAATCTTCATGTTTAACATCCAGAATTCGCTGCCGAAAAGCCGCTCTTTGCTCCGGAGTGCGCCCAAATAAACTATTGTGGAAGGCTTGCTTAGCCTCTCCCGCAGGAGAGCCCGGTTTATCGATCGAACTAATCACCCCCAAAATTGCCTCTTCTAGCAACCGAGAATGGTGCTTCTCATTCAACAGCCATTCCAGGGCAGCATCCATATCATCCAATGTCTCTTGTAATCGAGGATCACGATATGAACTAAAACGAAACGCCGCAATTGCCGAATCCTGATTAGCACTGGATCCATAGGCACCCCCTTTTTCTCTAATGGCTCGATGTAAGTAACCATTTTTTAGGTATTCGCCTAAAACCGTGAGGGCTACGGCATCCGGGTGCTCAGTCGGTACCGTTGGATAAGCTTTCGCACAAAAATTAACCTGCGTGCTGGTAGTCCAAAGTTGATGCACCTGTTTGCGAACGAAAGGTAGTGCTAATGTACCAGCCGGTAACCGAGAGGTCTCATCATTAGCCCATACCTGCTCTAACTCAGGCAAGAGCGACTCTCGAGCATCCGACTCACCAATAAGCAAAAACTGTTTTGCTGAACCTGTCATCTGCTGATGAATTTGTTGCATTTTGTCAGCCACAGACTGAATGTTTTCGACTCGATTGGTTTCATCCTTAAAACTCTCATCTAACGTCTTAAGGGATTTAATTCCCGCTAACCCAGACAATCTGTGATTGAGCGCAGCCACCGGACTCATTCCGCTACACGCTGCTGTCATTGCCAGCAGATGGCCACTGCCCGTTACGCTTTGTTCAGCCTGTGCCCGCTTTTGAGCAATGATATCCTGGATGCGCTCTAACTCATCAAACCGAGCTTCCTGTAATGTTTTATAGACTAACGCTGATAAGCCGGAATGGTTTCGTGTCAGCGCCTTTGCCGATAACGTGAAATACCCTCTTGCTGACTGCTCATCATCGATCGCTCCACGTATCTGGGCATGGGCATGAATACCCCCTGAAACGCTCGACTGCCACTCCTGTACCTGCAAGTAATCAAGATCACCGCAGCCTAATTCCGTCAAACAAGTACTGTAATAAGGGATCAGATCCTGCAGTTCTTGATCCAATTGTGGCAATTCATAAACGACTTGCTGATAAACTAAACCATTTGTGCCCTGCGCATAGTAAGTCAGTGGCTGGCCAGCTATTTCCATCAGTTTTTCCGGCTGGGGTATTTTCATCTTGGCCGGTACGTCGGAAATACCTACTTTCGGCAAAATATCCGCACTATCTTCCCGCACCTGTCGTTCAGCCAGTGCTTCACTTTGCTCAATGATTCTTTGCTTGTCCTTATCGGTTAAATTAGCCTTGATTTTGGCCAAACGCTTTGCCTCAGCCATTTGTTTTCGGTGGCTCAACTCAGTGTCTGGGACTAATGACAAACGCACACGATGGCGGTTATCCAGCAACAATTCTTTAACAAGACTTTTTAGATAAGCAGGATCTTTGATTTTTTCATGCAGGTTAGCCAGCACCGGATCCAGATTAAGTATTGAGATAGGGTCGCCTCGATGGACCGCTGTCGGCAAACCGGAAAGGATTAACTGCAAGCCATAAGGATAGCCATCCCCTCGTATTTCCCGCTGGCTCAATTCAAGCTGATGCAAAACGGCTTCAACACGGTCCTGTGCAACCCCTTTCTCCGCCACTTCCAAAAGCACAGTCTCGACTAGCTGTTCAAACTCCTTTGCTTTATCCGCATCACTTCCTTCCAGCCCACACACAAAACACATTTCACGATTAGAGTCCTCAAGACCACAGAGCGGAGAAGGCGCACTGCCAATATCCGTTGTTTCCAGCGCTTTACGCAATGGCGAAGCACTATCATTCAACAAAACATTAGACAATAGATGGGCTTCCAACTGCTTTTGCAGGTCGATACTTTGACCTAATAACCAACCGAGTACCAAGTGCGTTTTTCCTTCGCCACCTTCATCCGTTGCGTATTTTTCTTCAACTAAAACCGGGGCATGGTAACGCTTTTCATCCGTTACGCAGATCTGCCTATCCAGTGCATCAAATCGCACCAGCGCACTCTCATGGATACGTTGTTGTAATTCAACTGCCGGTATATCGCCATAGGTCATAAACACGGCATTACTTGGGTGGTAATGTGTTTTATAAAACGACAGCAACTGCTCGTAAGTTAAATCAGGGATATCATCAGGCTCACCGCCGCTATTAAAGTGATAGGTGGTCGTCGGATAAAGGTATTTTGACAAAGTTTGCCATAATACCGATACCGGAGAGCTCATGGCGCCCTTCATTTCATTAAACACTACACCTTTGTAGATTAAATCGGATTCCGTGTTACCCGATTCAGCAAATTCAATACGATGACCCTCCTGAGCAAAATCCAGCGGATCCAGGCGCGAAAAAAATACGGCATCAAGATACACATCCAGCAGGTTATAAAAGTCTTTCTGATTTTGAGACGCAAAAGGATACGCTGTCCAATCAGAGCTGGTAAACGCGTTCATAAAAGTATTCAACGAACGTCTCAGCATCATAAAGAAAGGATCTCGAACTGGATATTTTTCACTGCCACAAAGTGCCGTATGTTCCAGGATATGCGCTACGCCACTAGAATCCGTTGGGATCGTTCGAAGAGCGACGAGGAAGACATTCTCAGGATTGTCTGCTGCTAAGTGGTAATGTAAAGCACCGGTTTTTTTATGCTCAAATGCCTGCACTTCCAGATTTAATGATTGGATATGCTGATTCCGCAGCCAGCGGAAAGATGAATGGGTAGAAGGTACGTCAGGAGCATTGTTGGGCTGAGTTGTCATTGCGTGGTTTTAAATCCTTTGTGTCAGTTTATTAAGGTGTCCCATCATCAGACTATTTATCTTTTGGCTCTAAAATCAACGAGGCAGAATTGATGCAATAACGTAAACCTGTGGGCTGGGGACCGTCCTCAAAGACATGTCCAAGGTGGGCGTCACAAGCATTACATAAGACCTCCGTTCTGCGCGTGAACATACTGTCATCGGCTGCTTCGGCTACATTTTCAGGGTTGACTGGCTGCCAAAAGCTGGGCCATCCTGAGCCCGAGTCATATTTGTTGGCAGCATCGAATAATTCAATGCCACAGCAGGCGCAATGATAAATTCCCGGTATTTTGCAGTCATGGTACTTACCCGTAAAGGCGCGTTCAGTACCCTTTTTACGGCAAATTTCAAATTGCTCAGGGGTTAATTTTTTGGCCCACTCTTGTTCTGATTTTATTATCTTATCCATCATTACCTCTCACATTCAGATTAAACTATATCAGTAGAATAATGCTTCGACCATCATTGGAGGAAATTGATCTTAACGGGATTCAAAGAACCGGACCAATTCTTTAATTAAGTACTCAACCTATACTATTTCGGGTATTGATAAATCAACACTTTCAGTGCGCCATCAGAGTCAACATCCCCAAATGCCGAAAGATTATCCAGACGTTCCTGAAATATCAATTGGTGGGAGTGGGCGGCAACCATAGCCTTTAAATACGATTCACTCTTGACCGGATCATTAAGACAAAATAACACCTTGGCGCCCGGCATCAATAAACCGGGCAAACGCTCAACGAGGCGAGGATAGTCTTTTTCCGTTACAAAACTTCCGGGCTGATAAGATGGCGGATCAACCACGATCAAATCATACGGGCCATGACGTTTTAGTTTGCTCCATGAACGAAAAATATCATGCGCGAAAAAGGAAACCTTATCCAAAGGATGCGCATTTAAACGATGATTCTCTCGGCCTCGAGTCAATGCATTGCTGCTCATATCAATGTTAACGACTGATACTGCCTGTCCCGCTATTGCTGCGACAGAGAAAGCACAGGTATATGAAAATAAATTCAACACCCGCTTGCCGTTAGCTCGCTGGCGCACCCATCGCCGCGCAACCGCCATATCCAGGAATAATCCGGTGTGTATCCCCGAACCAAACACCAATTGGTAGCTTAGGTTGTCTTCCGTCACGACCAGTTTGTCCACTGGGCCCCCGCTCAGACACTCGAAAATGACAGGTTTTTTAAACCGCCGCTGCAAAAGAACTGATGAGATGTTATCTGCGGCACACGCTGTCAATTCATCGGTGAGCTGCTCTAGCAGTGGGCTTTCTACCTCTCTGTATAGCGTAATCAATACAACTGGAGGCAACCAGTCGACAGCGATATTATTGAATAAGGGTTGTTGTTGCCCTCGACCATGAAATATCCGGCCCGGCTCTCTGGTTGTCCAATCAAAATTTTGTAGTGCAGTAAAAATCATTTTTAAAAAACCAATATATTTGTATTAAAATACAAAATATTATGTATTTTAATTAATGTATATTATTAGCTATAGCTCAACTTAGTTTTGTTCAAATCCTGATAACCCGCTATAATTTTTATTCGGCATTCGCTCTGCACTCAAACAGGATAGTTCAATTTATGACGCAGCCAGATCAAGATCAAAAAACCTCGGAAGAGCAAACTCAAGACATAGACTTTCATGGCGCCGCCTTGATCGACGAGAACGGTGAAGAAATCCCTATCACTGAAGAAATGATTCAAAATGCTTGCGATGAACTTGATAGTTCCGAAGAAAAAGACTGAAGAAGACCCAGTGCGGTCAGCTTTTCCGATAATGGCGAAGACATTGAACGGTTAATTATTTTTATCTTTTTCAATTCCCGGCGCATGGGATACGTCTTTCTCAGGTGATCGAACCCTGTCCCTATGTCCTTTTTATTTGAAGTCTTCAGCGCTTTTAACGCTGCACTATCCTGGCGGATGTCATAGCATTGAAGCAATACTTGATAAACCTGCTTTTCCCAGGACTCACCAACTAAATTTTCTAGACGAACCTCTTTCTCGGCAGGCCATAGTTTTTCTAAGGACGGTAATTGCTCACACCCAAAAAAATCACAAACAGACTGATAGATCATTGCCGTACCACGTAACTTTCCCTCCAGGCTATAACCGGCAATATGTGGCGTCGCCAAACTGACTTGCTCAAGCAAAGAAACATCTATCGATGGCTCTGACTCCCAAACGTCCAACACAGCACAGATATCCTTACGTTCACTTAACAACCGTTTAAGAGCCACATTATCAACTACTGGGCCGCGGGCAGTGTTAATCAGAATCCCCTCTCTCTTAATTTGAGGTAGATTATCGGCATTAAGCAAATGATACGTAGCATCCTTACCTCTATGAGTTAAAGGCGTGTGCAACGAAATAATATCTGCTTCTGCAAGAAGCGCCTCTAAGGGAACAAGGTCTTCCACTCCCCGATGTTGCAAAGGTGGGTCGCAACACAAGCAGTTCAACCCAAATGCTTCAGCCCGAGCCTTAAGTCTACTGCCGACGTTGCCAAGGCCAACGATACCTAGTGTTTTCTGTTGCAGGGAAATATGCCTATTCAGCGCCAAAGCTGCCAGGGCGAAAATCACATAATCGACCACGGCATCTGCATTACAGCCTGGCGCGCTGGCAAAACCAATCTGTTGATCTCTCAGGTAGTCCAGATCAACATGATCTGTGCCAATGGTGCAAGTGCCAACAAATTTTACTGAGCTACCTTCAAGTAAAACTTTATTTACCGGCGTGACAGAGCGTACTAATAGTACATCGGCATGGGCTACTGTTTCCTTTGTTATTGCGCGTCCCGGCAGGGTTTGCACTTCGCCTAGTTCGACAAAGAACTCTTCGACTTTACTGATATTTTCGTCTGCAATGATTTTCATAGCGTTATCGTGATCATTTCTTTAATCAGCACCAATAATTTTTTGACCAACTCTTGTCTATTACTCACTTGCCGGGACACTATCATCCTCGCCCTTGCATGCAAAGTATTACTTGATAGCGATCTTTTAATTTTCCCGATATATTGCAGGATCCATAATTGAGTTCCGATTATGGCTAGTTATTTTTCCCCAGGCCATTAAAATCAAACCATGATCCCGTCGAAAGAACACGCAAGTTATGAAAAAGCTCGCTTGGCAAAAGATGCGAGGTTTGATGGTTTATTCTTTACTGCCGTAAAAACAACGAGGATATACTGCCGCCCAATTTGCCCAGCAGTTCCACCAAAAGAACAGAATGTCCTTTATTTTAAGAGCGCAATTGAAGCCGCTAGTGCTGGCTTCCGGCCTTGCCTGAGGTGCCATCCAGACAGTGCCCCGTACTCCAATCGGTGGCAAGGAACACAAACCTCCTTCCAACGCGCCCTCGGGCTGATTAATCAGGGCGCACTGCAAACCGGCAACCTTCAACAGTTAGCGG
>JAIPFG010000125.1 GCA_021736745.1 Pseudomonadales bacterium | reverse complement strand
CATTGATCAGATACCAAAAAGGACGTTGGTGCGTATTCCCTGGTTTGCTTGTTCTCACTTTTGTGACGTTACTGCGTTCAGAATATACCTTAGCTGATCAACGAACAGTCGATGACATTGACCAAGCTGATTACCTCAGTGAGGTTCCCATTGTTATCTCAGCAACCAGGCTTAATCAAAAAATTACTGATGTTCCTGCCTCAATTACAATCATTGATAGAGAACTCATCGAAGCCTCTGGCGCAACAGAAATACCGCAAATTTTCCAGTTCGCTCCGGGTTATCTCTCTTATTATGTCTTCGGCAACCAATTTGGCGTCACCAACAAGGGGGGCGGCCTTGAGTTTCCTGGTGATCTGGAAATCATGATTGACGGACGTTCCATCTATGAACCTTTTTTTTCCGCTGTGGAGTGGAGTTCCCTGGGTATCACACTCGATGATATCGATCACATTGAAATAGTCCGCGGTTCAAATACACCTGCCTATGGCTCCAATGCCTACTTGGGTGCGATCAATATTGTGAGCAAAAGCCCTCTTCAGACCAAGGGTTTCTCTTTCCATACGACAATGGGTCAACAGGGGGAAAGTTATGCCTCCTTACGACGCAATACCCAGGTTAACAATATCGCTCTGAGCTTCGGATTGACTTACCGAAACAATGACGGTTTCCCTAAACAGGATCATGTCAATCTTCCCTTTGATAAAATTCGTGATTCAAACGAAGCGCTTCATTTTATTTTTAAAGGCCTATATACCCCTTCCCTTACTGATACGCTGGAGTTCCAATTAGGCCTGGGTAAAAGTACTATTGATATCCCTTACCCCCCTCCACACGGCGATATCCGTGGATACAACCATCGCCAATTCACCAATGATTTCCAGCTATTACGCTGGAGACATAACTTTAACGACGAAAATGAGCTAAGGTTACAGCTTTCTCACAATCGCCTGTCTATGGATGAATTCAGGCAACTGGATCTATTGTCCACAATTGAAGGTATATCACCTGCATCGGTGCCTCTTCTCTTTAATGGGCACACAGATGAAGCCATTAGCTTCGACCTTCGCGATACCCAGTCCGACCGAACAGACCTGGAATTGCAACATCAATTTGTCATGGGTGAAAGGCTTCGCCTCGTTTGGGGTGCAGGCGTTCGATATGATTGGCTGCAAAGTCAATTCTTATTAGGTCAATCGGAAGCCATCGACGAGTCGCAATATCGTCTATTTTTTAATTTAGAGTGGTGCTTGCATCAGGATTGGACCCTGAACCTAGGTGCAATGGCGGAAAACAACAATATTGTTGGCAACTTCATCTCACCACGCCTAGCATTGAATTACAAAATCTCACCAAAACAGGTACTGCATGCCGCCTATACCTACGGCAATAGAACCCCCTCCACCATAGAAGCAAAACAAATACAATCCACCCATTTTCGTGATGGGACGCTGATTAACACACAACTTGTTTTCTCAAAAGAAATTGAAGAATCCAAGGTGCATGAGTGGGAAATTGGGTACCGGACAAATTCCGGGACTAATAAACTTTCGCTCGACCTGCGCCTATTCCACACTAAAGCAAATGGTGTCATTGGAAAATACCAAGACAGTTTCCCTGATTTTGATCAGTCTGCTTTTTATATTTCAAACACGACGAATTGGACCAATCAAGGTTTTGATACCCAGATACAATGGCGTCCTAATAATAGCAGCCTCCTGTCATTGCAGTACGCTTACTCTGACTTCACAGGTCACCAGCTAGTCCAGCGCAACCCATTGATCGTGACTGATTTGGGCCAAGAAATACCTAGGCATAATATGAGTCTATTGATTTCAAAGACGTTTCAAAGAGACTGGACTGTGAGCCTGGCAGGCTACTATCTCTCAGACATTGACTGGCGGGAAGGTGACTTTGTCGCCGCTCATGATCGCCTTGATTTTCGCCTCGCCAAAGAAATGCACTTCGGGCACAACAGAGCGAAAATTGAGATAATCGTGCACAATTTATTGAATAATTACTCGGAATTTCGGGAAATCAATCAATTTAAAACACGGGTTTTTGCCCGCTTAAGTATTGATTTACCCTAGCCAACTGTTCCACGGTTGATAACCTGGCTCTAATCCATCATGGCTAACCGGTCAGCCCAATATTTTTATCCGCCCCCTCTTTTACCACCAGCACATCCTGCATGATCAGGTATTGTAAATCTGAGCCAAAAAACATATTGAGCGCATCCGTTGGTGAGCAAACCATCGGTTCGCCACGGCGGTTAAGTGACGTATTGAGCACAACACCATTCCCAGTTATTTTTTCCATTTCCTGCAATAGTGCGTAATAACGTGGATTATGTTCCTTTTCCACAACCTGAGCCCGAGCCGTACCATCTTCATGCACAACCTCCGGCACCCTATTTTTCCAGGATTCAGCCACATCAAAGGTAAACGTCATAAAAGGTGAAGGATGGTCCGTCTGCAACATTTCCGGCGCCACGGTATCCAAAATGCTCGGACAAAATGGCCGCCACCGTTCACGAAACTTGATCTGCTCGTTTATCCGATCGGCAACGCCTGCCACACTCGGACATCCCAAAATGCTACGCCCTCCTAAAGCTCTTGGTCCGAACTCCATACGTCCTTGAAACCAGGAAACGGGCTGACCTGCCACTAATATCTTAGCAATACGCTCCGGAACATTATCGATAATTTCATAATCCGGTTTCCCGGGGTGCTGCTTGCAGGCCAGAATACACTCATCATTACTATAAGCGGGACCGAGATAGACATGCTCCATTTTTTCAACGGGAACATGCCGTTTTACGGAAGCGAAGGAAGCCGCGCCAACCGCGGTTCCTGCGTCCCCAGAGGCCGGTTGCACCCAGAGCTCCTTGACATAAGGCAAAGCAATAATACGCTGATTAAGCTTCACGTTGAGCGCCCCACCACCAGAAAAAACCAGCTTCCCCGTTTCCTTCAGGATATCACCGAGATAGTAATCCAAGAGTTTCAACACGACTTCTTCATAAAGCCGCTGAATACTCGCAGCATAATCAATATAGGGTTCGTCCGCAGAGTCGCCTACCCGTCGCGGCCCTAGCCAATCAATTAATTTCTGGCTAAAGTAAAATCCAACGCCGTCTTCTTTATAGCGCCTGACGCCCACCGTATTGACCAACTCATTGTTAACCTTAAAATCTTTACCGTCAAAATCGATGATCTTAGATAAATCGTGCTTGTTAGGGTCGCCATAGGGTGCCATACCCATAACCTTATATTCACCATCCAGCATTTCAAAACCCAGATATTCAGTAATAGCGCCATACAAACCACCGAGTGAATCCGGGTCGTAAAACTCTTTTATCTTGTGAATCTTCCCATTTTCACCGTAACCAAAAAAAGTGGTGGCATATTCGCCCTTGCCATCCACACCCAGGATGGCCGTTTTCTCCGTAAAGCCGCTCAAATGATAACAACTGCTCGCGTGTGCCAAATGGTGCTCAACCGGCTCGAATTCAACCTCTTTCCAGTTAATGCCTAACTGGTTACACAGTTCGCGAATTCGTTTCACATAGCGCCGATAACGTCGATTCCCGTTGAGCAGTGCATCCAAGGCACGATCCGGGGCATACCAATAACGTTTCGCATAGTGCCAACGTGCTGGAGAAAGCAGACTGATGGGTGCAAAAGGTACGGCTACCACATCAATATCCTGGGCCCGCACACCGGCCTGCTGCATGCAAAATTTAGCCGATTCATAGGGCATTTTATTCTTGGCGTGTTTATCACGGATAAAACGCTCTTCTTCGGCGGCAGCAACTAATACGCCGTCTTTGTATATTGCTGCGGAGGGGTCGTGCGTTAGCGCGCCGGACAAACCAAGAACTATCATATGAAAACCTTAACTATGGCATTGGCGCTCAGAAACAGATAGCAATTGATTGCTGCGCCCTTATGTCGATTTAAAAACCGGGCTAGTATAAACGATTAACACTGAGGTGCCGAGTCGGTAAACCGGAAGCTTTAATAAAATTTACAGATTTAAGGAGGTGACCTCGACCTGCGTCGAAAGAGCCTGTCTTCGCCTAAGCCTCATCAGAAGCAGAAACGTCATCAGGAAGATAAAATCCTTGGAAATACAACTCTCAGGGTCGTAGGGATAATCTCCGGCCATGCCGATAAGTCGCCCTGTACCCTAGAGTTTATCGGATCTTCTCCGCTTTATATATTTTGCATGCACGCCACGGCTGAATGTTTTGGTATGATTTTCCAGCAGATCAACGCCATAAAGAATCGCCACCGAAATAAGCGATAATTTAATCGCAGCCAACAAACTGCCGATTGAAATACAAACGCCTACCGCTGCCAACACCCATATCGTCGCAGCGGAAGTTACCCCGACGACGGCGCCATCCTTTGCCAACATGACGCCCGCACCCAAAAAGCCAATGCCGGTAATCACCTGCCCTACCACTCGTGACGGATCAGTAACGTCATTACTGAGCACCAGTGCTGAATGGACAAAGATGTAAGTGCCCAGCGTAATTAACGAGGAGGTACGTATCCCAACGGGCTTCCCCCTTAACTGCCGCTCAAGGCCAATAATAGTCCCGCAAAAAACAGAGGTGATGATCGATGGCCAATCGTACGGGGCAATGGACAACAATGGTTCGAGATCCAACGCTTTTCTCCTTACCGAATTAACTCAGCTAAACCAAGATCTTTTATCTTTTGTCCAACAAATGATCGGATTGCTTGCGGGTTGTCCATCTTCAATGCTTTTTCAACAATTATCTCTGATTGCGCTATCGAAAGATTCCTGATTAACCATTTGATGTAAGGTAACTTAGCGGCACTCATGCTGAGTGTACGCAACCCTAAACCCAGCAGTAACATGACAGCTATAGGATCGGCCGCCATCTCACCACATAGACTCACCGGCAGGTTAATTGCTTTTGCGCTGACCAAAATACGTTTGAGCTCATGCAAGACGGCTGGATGCACATGATCATAGCGCGACGCCACCCTCGCATTATTCCGATCCAGCGCCAACAGGTACTGACTAAGATCATTCGAACCAATCGAAATAAAATTGACCTTTCCCTTTAAAAAGCCAATTTGTGAAATCATCGCTGGCACTTCAATCATGATACCCAATCGTGGCCGTTTAATTTTTCTTCCGCTCTCTTTCAGCTGACTACAGGCATCCGACAAAATACTTTTGAATTCATCTATCTCACGAATCGATGTCACCATCGGCAACAACAGATGAAGATTATTAATACCCTCTGAAGCAATAAGCATCGCCCTTACTTGTGTCATTAAAAGGGGGCTGTTATCCAAGGTGAAACGAATTCCACGCCACCCTAAAGCCGGATTTTCTTCGTCACTGATCGGAAAATATGGCAATTGTTTATCGCCACCAATGTCCAGAGTGCGCATGTAAACCGGCTTGCCTGCATAGGCCGTCAATACCTGCCGGTAAACTTCCACCTGTTCTTCTTCCGTAGGAAAACTGTCTCGAATCAGAAAAGGAATTTCTGTCCGATATAACCCCACGCCTTGGGCCCCATTATTTAAACCGGGGGAAATATCCGTCAGTAGCCCGGTATTGGTGTAGAGGTCAACACGGTGATGATCAGTACTGACAGCTGGCTCAAGACGCAAACTCTGAAGCTGGCGGGTTAATTCATTCCCCTCCAGGATTAACTTTCTGTATTCTTTTAATAACAAGTCATTGGGACTGATATAGACTTGTCCTTGATCGCCATCCACAATCAATAATTTGCGTTCTGCTAAACCACTGATAGGTCCAGTGCCCATGACGGCAGGAATACCCAGCGCATTGGCCAAAACTGCCGTATGAGATAAACCCGAACCACTAAAGCAGACAATGGCTTTCAGCCGATCAGCCGGTGCCGCCGCGATGTCCGATATACTGATTTGACGCCCCATCAGTACAATATCTTCCTGGCTGTCATGCTCTAAAGCCTTAACCCCGCGCCACACATTAAATAACTTATTGCCAAGGTGGTGAATATCCTCATGCCGTGCCTGCAAATAGGGATCATCCATGGATAAAAACAGTTCGGAAAAATACTGGATTGTTTGCTTTAGCGCACCGGGTAACCAATTATTTTCGCGGATACTGGCTTCAACCTCTCCAACAAAGGAGGAGTCATTCAGTAGCAATTTATACGCGTTAAAGATACCGCCAACCCCCTCGCTCACTTCATCACCCAAGGATAACTGTTCTTTGTCAATTTGCGCGCTGACCTCTGCAATCAATTGATGCCATTCACGCACGGCCTCTTCAATGTTATCGCAGGGAGAGTTGGCAACCTCATAGAGCTCACCGTGATCACAAAGAATACTAAATCCTACCGCAACACCAGGGGCTCCTTTGACACCGCGCACTCTGATGTTACGCTCGATGTCATCGACAGGAACCTCATAGTTTTCCAGCATCAAGGCCAATTGGGCGCCTAAAGTAACCAAAAAGCCTTCTTCATCTTTTGAGAACTGGCGTTTTTCAGAGGTTTGTACCACCAGCACGCCGATCACTTTGCCGCTGGAAACCAATGGCACAGCGCAGAAACCATGGAACCTTTCTTCCTCTGTCTCAGCCACATAGTAATAGGTAGGGTGCTGCTCCGCATCAGCAATATTAACCGGATGGCGGCTGGAGGCCACCAAGCCAACCAAGCCTTTACCGGCCGGAAGCTTCACCTTCCGGACTGCCTGTGCCGCTAGGCCGTGGGAAGCAAGCAATATCATCTCCCCCTGTTCATTCACCAGATACAGACTACACACATCTACCGCCATGGTTTTACTGATAGATTCAACCATGAGGGTAACCTGCTCATCTGGAGATGAGGCAAGAGATACCGCTTGAACGATGTGAGTTAACTCCTGAATGACGTTTTTCATAGTAACCGATTATAGAAACCTCTAACCTAGAAACATTTCTAGTATAATCCTAAAAATATGCCCTTTCGCGCTTATATAAAGTTAATCAAAGTAAATAGCAAGCACTATTAAACTTCCACCAATGGGTCTCAATAAACCATCAAAGATTCATTATCAATTAAAGAAATCTAAGCAAGTATTTCCACGAATCAGTAGCGCGGATTTTTCAGCAAGGTTAAGCTTCAAGCCTAATTGCTGTTTCTTTGTTCCGACCAGGTGATAACGAAGCTCCACGCCATCGTGGCATCACTTAGTCGACAAAAATTGAGATATCCAACCAATGAATTTGCTGACAGGAACATTATCGTAGACGGAATGAATGCTATTTTGAAACCATCAACACTCGGCTTATTCGCCCTGTTACTGACTAGCGTAACCGTTGTTCTTGCCCAAGAGCATCCAAAACTGACGATTCAAAACGTACCCAAAGAGGTAGAAGAAAATATCGCCAATCATCTGGTATTAGAGGATGAACGTTGTGATATCAGTGAACGGCGAGCACGCACTATCAGCAGAGCTGCCAACGACAAGATTCAAGAAGCGCTTCGCGCCATCGGCTATTACCAGGCTACCTGGCAGAAAAAACTGACTTTCGAGGAAAAATGCTGGCAGTTGAATATCTCGGTTGACCTTGGCAACCCCATTATTATTAAAGACATACAGGTTGAGATTTTGGGTCAAGCTCAGCAGGACCCGGTTTTTACCAAGTTCGTCAAAGAGACTCCTTTAAAAAAGGGTAGCAAACTCAACCATGGGGAGTATGAAAACTATAAGCGCACCTTGCAGAAATTAGCCTTACAGTATGGCTATCCGGAAAGTCGCTACCTCAAACAACAACTGAGGGTAAGCATAGAGCGCCTGAGCGCTGAAGTACATCTGACGTTTGACAGTGGACCACGCTATGCCTTTGGCCCGATTCGCTACGAGCAAACGACCTTTGACGATAGTTTCCTTATTCGATACCAGCCATTTTCAACAGGACAGCCTTTTGATGCGAATTTGGTGGGGCAATTCCAGCAGGCACTGATCAATAGTCGCTTTTTTTATGACGTCAGTGTTACCCAACAGACGCCCGATCGAGAAAAGCGTCAGATTCCTCTGCAAGTGACATTATCGCCAGTGGCAAAACACGCCACCTCTCTTGGGCTTGGCTTTGCAACAGATACGGGGCCGAGAGCCAGTATTTCCTACAAAAACAACCGCGCCAATCGCTTTGGACACCGTTATGGCGCAGATATTGAATTATCCCAGATCAAGTCCGCCATCAATGCCGACTATCAGATTCCACTGGCGCAGCCCAACCAAGAACAGATAAAACTAAAGACGGGCTGGGAAGATGTGGACACCGAAACCGCTGATAATGAAACCTGGTCTCTGGGTATTTCCCATACCACTGTGACTGCACATAACTGGTTACAGACGCTCGACCTTTCCTATCAAGTTGAGTCTTTCA
The DNA here is from genome assembly GCA_021736745.1 of Pseudomonadales bacterium. Classification (GTDB taxonomy): domain Bacteria; phylum Pseudomonadota; class Gammaproteobacteria; order Pseudomonadales; family IMCC2047; genus JAJFKB01. Next base: position 115 of record JAIPFG010000125.1, on the reverse strand, counting down.
CCGTTGCCGATGACCATGAAACCACGCAACTACTCATTCCCGGTATTAGTTGGCATCGTAGCGAAGCCAATAACCTGGCTTATCCAACGTCAGGCTGGCGCATCCATGGCAGTCT
>JAIPFG010000124.1 GCA_021736745.1 Pseudomonadales bacterium | reverse complement strand
GGGATGCCATTATTCAGGCAACGTTTGCTTACATCCGTCTGATCCAGGAAAAAGGTATTGCCACTTGGCGTTTCAAGGAACAACAGCAGTTAGCTCAGATGGATTTTAATTTTAAAGAAAAAAGGGCGGGGATCCATGAGGTTACTGGTCTTGCCAGCCAACTACAGCATTATCCAACTCGGGATATATTACTTGCACCTTACCTGTTCGAGGAATATCGCCCTGACCTGATTCGAGCGTTGCTAAACAAGCTTACACCGAAAAATATGGTTCTGATGTTAGTTGCCAAAGGAATCCAAACCGAAAAAGTCACCCCGTGGTTTGAGACACCCTATAAAATAAATCCCGTTACGCCAGAGGAGATAAACAGATGGTCACACCCCCCGACCGATACCACCCTTTCCTTGCCGACCCCAAATCCCTTTATTGCCCAGGATTTATCCATCAAACCAAATTTAGCAGAAAATGTTTTACCGCAACGCATTACCATGGGCAAAGGTCTGACGCTTTGGCACCTCCAAGATACCGGTTTTAAAACACCTCGTGCCGATTTTTATTTCACCATACGTTCCGTAAAAGCGAATGACACACCGGCTCATCGATTACTGACTGAGTTCTACGTCAGGACTGTTAACGATCAACTGGGCGAGTTCAGCTATCCTGCCTATCTGGCAGGATTGGATTATCAGCTTTACCGCCATGTACGCGGTTTGTCGGTGAGAATATCAGGTTATCAGGACAAACAGCCTGAACTACTCAAAGCCATCATCAAAACACTCAAACAACCGAGGCTGAGTGAAGATAAGTTTGCCATTTTCAAAAACGAAATGTCCCGCGGCCTTGAAAATTCACAAAAGGATCAGCCCTATAATCAAGCCCTCGGGTGGATTTCCAAATTAACTCTTTTATCCGATTGGAATGAAGAACAACTAAAACCGGTATTAGACTCACTGACGCTTAAAGACCTCAAAACCTTCCTAGTTGAGTTTCAGCAACAAATCGAAGTTGTCGCGCTTGCGAACGGAAATCTTGACGCCGAAGAAGCGAAGAAAATGGCAACATTGTTACAAGTTGAGTTCATTCAATCCGATAACATTCAGGCCGTTCCGCACCAACCTGTGATTCGACTGACTCAGAACACCCCCTTCCTCTACTCTTTTGATGTGAAACATCCGGATTCAGCAATAACCACCTTTATTCAGGGCGAAGATAAGACCATTTCAACTACCGCCCGTTTCGCACTTTTTAATCAGGTTCTGTCGGCACCCTTTTATCAAGCACTACGTACTCAGCAACAACGTGGCTATATCGTATTCGCCACTGGTATGAACTTGATGGATGTTCCCGCAACTGCATTGGTGATTCAGTCACCGAATACCTCGGCTGTTGAACTCGGGCACCATATCGATGCATTCCTGACAAAATTTAACACGCAGGTACAAAAGATGACCGAGGAGGAATTTAGCAAACACCAGAGCGCGCTCATTACCCGCATTATGGAAAAGGAAACCCGTTTGTCTGAACGATCAAGTCGACTGTGGCATGAAATTGACCGGGAAAACTACGAGTTCAATCAGAGAGAGAAATTGGCGCAAGCTGTCAGTACCTATTCGCTAGGTCAATTTAAACAGGAATATAAATCTTATCTGATAGGAGATAGCAGGCGTAGCCTGACCGTCATGGCTAATGGCGAGCGTTTCCCCGTTCAGGCGGAAGCCATTAACCAGTATCACCCCATTAAAAAAAGAGATGATCTGCCACCGGCATTTTTTTAAGAAGAACGTTAATTTAGCCAAATGACTAAAGGGCGGTTCCCTTGATGGATATTAATTGCCCTTTCACTTTTCCCCTCGACATAAACGAATGGTCCGTTTACGTATGCGCTATGGGTTTATCCGTGAATAAATAATCCTTTAACTCATGATCAAAGGTTTGGTCTTGTCGACGAATCCACTCCAATACCATCGCCGCATGCTCCTTTTCTTCATCCCGGTTATGCGCCAATATCGCTTTCAATTCTTTATCTTTACAGGCATCTACCCGTTGATTATACCAATCAACCGCCTCCAGCTCTTCCATCAATGAGGTTATTGCCCGATGCATGTCACGTGTCGCATCGGAAAGCTCCTCAATCGGCTCGTGGTAACCTTCATTTGCCATACCATACCTCCATTGGTTTAATTGTGATAAATGTTGAATGCCCCCATGATTCGCTCATTATTACATCTTAATATTACTATTGTTAATCGGTTTATCAGATAGCTCGCTTATCCCAGCAATAAGCGTCTCTGCGTAGCGCTCCAACTCGTCTAAAATTGTTTGTTTTGTGCTATTCAGTCCCCCACTTGCTTGCAGCACAGCGATCCTTTCAAAATAGCCTTCCAATGTAATACTTCCACCACCATCTTCTTTTGTTAACCGGTCTTTACGATATTCCTCCCACTGTATTTTTTCAGATTCGGTGAGCGTTTGCGGGTAATTTCTAGCGCGATAACGCAATAGCATTTCTGGAATTCTGTGGTCATCCACCATCAAAGGAAATTTCGCTAATTGTTCAGGCGGTAGACACCTTAATTGTTCCATTACATGCTTATCATGATGACTAAAAAATCCACCGCTATAAAGCATCAGATCCGGATCTGTGGCTTTGTCGTAGACTTGATCGAACACACTGGCAATCTTAGCATCCAGTCCCTTAGCCTCTTTAATTTGAGCCAGATTATCCAGGCAAGTCGCAATATCGATATTCAAGCGTTTTGCCACCTCTGCGGTAACCAAATTGACCGGGGCAATAACGGGGCATTTATTCACATGAATCGCTTTGAGAGGGATGCGCGCAACTCCCTCCGGCAACTGCGCGCTTGCCGTGAAGACCCTTTCCCGAATCTGTTCAGCTGTCAAGGATAGCAAAGGTTCTGGATCCACATTCAGGTCATATACGTAGATCGCATTTTTATTTTTCTTATCTCTAACCAGCGGGGCAACAACTGCGGCACAACCCTTCTCGGCAGGGTATTTCGATGAAATATGCAAAACCGGCTTCCTATCCTGCAGATTTAATTGTTGATCAACCAATCGTTTATCTCGGTGGCGATACACGTAATCATAGAGTTGGGGTTGCTTCTCTCGAATCAGTTTTGCTAGCGCGATGGTTGCCCAGACATCAGATAATGCATCATGTGCTGCCGCGTGCTCTATATTGTTAGCCACCGTCAGATGTTCAAGTTTAAAACTGGGACGACCATCCTCATGATCCGGCCAATTAATACCTTCAGGCCGCAGGGCTCGCGTTAAGCGTACCATGTCGATAATATCCCAGCGCGAGTTACCATTTTGCCATTCCCGTGCGTAGGGGTCGTAAAAGTTACGATAAAGGCAATTGCGTGTTATCTCATCATCAAAACGAATGGAGTTATAGCCTACAACACAGGTATGAGGTTGAGAAAATTCCTCATGTATATAGCGAATAAACTCCGCTTCACAAACCCCTTCTTTTTCCGCAATTTGTGGAGTAATGCCGGTAATCAGGCAGGCGTCCGGCTGAGGCAACACATCGCTGGCTGGCTTACAATAAATGACCAAGGGATCGCCAATAGGGTTAAAATCCTCATCGGTCCGGATGCCTGCAAATTGAGCAGGGCGGTCTCGCGAGGGATCAGCACCGAATGTTTCAAAATCATACCAATAAAAGGACATAGGTATCCTCAACAATTTTGGTTGGTATTGTAGGGGATTAGACTGTCCGAGTCTTTAAGATACGGCGAAAGAGGGGGCGATTCCCCCTTGTGGGTACTTCCCCTATGGGTTCGAAAATACTGACACGGCCTGGTTATCTGAATGTTCCAACGAAATTATTTTGGTTTTGTAGTCGCGCCATTTTTAATAACGTAATCCTGAATACTGGCATAGCCCCTAATCATAGGGCTTTTTTTGCGGAGACCTTCCGGCAAACTATCCAAACCGCGCAGTGCCGCTTCACGGTCTTCATAGACACCATAAATGACGTTGTATACTTCTTTATTGTCTTTACGACTGATAAAGTAGGCCTTTTTATTTTCCTGCAATGGGTACATCTCAAAAAATTTATCCACAAACTCCTTCGATGGCAAGATAATCAGATGTAAAAAATAATGTTCTGGATTCTGCTGCTTGATCCACTCTTCGTTGTGGATCTTCGTGAACAATCCATCATCTCCTTTTTGTTTAATTTGATGTTGTTTGGTTGTTTTTTCATCACGCTTAGCCGCTTCACCCCCACCCTTTTCAACTCCAAATCCCCGGGCATACCTTTGGTCCAGCTTGAATGGCGACTCGGCTGTTCCTGATTCGGCCCTTAACCTCCACCAGTCTGCTGTCTCCTTATAATCCTGATGCAGACCGCCTTCTTTGGAATCACGAACAGCCAAATCTTGGGGTAACAAAGGAGCTATTGATTTCTGGTAATTTCCAGTTATATTCGCCTCTCGACCATCCTCGAAAGCACCCGCAAAAAGAATTGCCGCTCCCAAAGTAAGGCTTGTAATAACCATGGTTTTAAGCATGTTCAGTATCAATTATTTATTCCTGGGAATTGACCATATTACGGACCCAAAATTTTTGAACCGATAAATACTGTGTTAGCGCCGCTATCCCCTATTGCTTGCCGTCTTGAACTGCTACGTAAACACAATATCGTACACACGACCGGGATGAAAGCTTCTAAATTACACTTTAGTAGAGAGTGTACTAGTACAACGATCGTTATTCTTTGCTATTATTCTTTTCCACATTCAACTCTAAACAATAAGGCTAATTCACTCCTATAGGAAAGGTCATAGGGTAATGGCAAGGCAGCAATGGATGAACGACCACCAGACATTGGTAAAATCAAAGCGAACACATACAAGGCAGCAACGGACAAATAAGCCTATGGGCATGGGGAGTGAAAATAGGTCTTTACAGTCCCGTATCGGAACCCAATGGTTAGTGGGCGCAATCATTACGCTCATCCCGCTAATCACTGTTGTGTATTTTATCTTTGCCTGGGAACCCGATCGCGGCGGGCAAGATTCAAGCGCCTACTCTCGTGCTTCGTCCACAAATTCATTAGACTCTCTAGCCGTTGATCCAATACCACAAATAACGTCTATAGACCCCGATTTGAATATCCTGGAGTCTAAAATTAGCGAAACCAAAAGCAACCCAAAACCCAATTTCCGCCCCAACCAACCCAAAATATCGACAGACACATTGCCCCAGCTGGATTACAGCGATGCCGAAGTACTGGAGGGGTTGGCAACGCTCTCACCTTTATTGGAATGGTATATCTGGCTTTATACAGACGAAGTTGTGCGTAAATTTGTAACCGTTATTGATAATATCGCCGAAGGTAAAATAGTAAACAAATACATCTCCATTCCCCAACCGTCAAAACCCTTTAAAGGGCTCGTTACTGAATCCGAAAAACAATATCTTGATCCCGAAAGCTACGAACGATACAACATCTATGCTGATATATTTGATTCCATTAATACTGAAGAGGTGGTGGAGCTATATTGGCATTACTTTCCTCTATTCGAAGAAGCCTATAAAGAGCTGGGTTATTCCGATGATCGCAACTTTCATGGCACCATGCTAAACGCTATCGACAACTTGTTGGCTGCACCAGTCATAACTGATCCCATTGAACTGGTGCCACGAACATCGGTGATTTATAAATTTGCCGATCCAACACTGGAGTCTCTACCCAGCGTGCATAAACAACTGATCCGCATGGGGCCACGCAACATGTCAATCATTTCCAAAAAGCTGGAAAAAATCAAAACGGCACTGCTAGACCCAAATAGAGAGTTTAGTCACTGACGCGTTATATCATCGCTTTCTATTCATCATCCAACGGCTGCAACGAGAATCCACTCAAAGCTTTCGTCGCCATTGGCGCTGGTGTTGATGACAGGTGTTGATCTAGTTTCGGCCTGGATAACTCTTTAAATTTGCGTAAGTCATCTTTTACGTTTTTGGTTGCCCCCACTTCTGACAATATGCGTTTTTCCGAAGGCCCCTGTTTTGACTGCCCTATCTCGGTATTGGGCACCTTGGGTCTTATAGGGTCACCACCTCGTTTTTTCTCGTCAAGCGTAATTTTTAGGCGGATATTGTTCGCCGAATCCGCGTTACGTAACGCCTCTTCCATGCTGATTTTACCTTCTTGATAAAGGTTGTAGAGCGCTTGATCAAAGCTTTGCATACCTTGTTCTCTCGACTTCTCCATTACCTCTTTGATCGAATCCACTTCACCCTTTTTAATTAGGTCTCGTACCCGCGGCGTACCGAGGAGTATTTCTACCGCAACCGTGCGCTTTGCATCCAAAGTAGGAATCAATCGCTGGGAAATAATACCACGCAGGTTAAGTGATAAATCCAGAAAGAGTTGGTTATGTCTCTCTTCCGGGAAAAAATTGATGATACGGTCTAGCGCCTGGTTAGCATTATTTGCGTGCAAAGTTGATAAACACAGGTGGCCTGTCTCGGCAAAAGCCAGCGCATGCTCCATTGTTTCGCGGCTACGTATTTCACCGATTAAAATAACATCGGGAGCCTGCCTTAAGGTGTTCTGTAATGCGTCCTCATAGCAGTCGGTATCAACGCCCACCTCCCGTTGGTTCACAATACTTTTTTTATGTCGATGAACAAACTCAACAGGGTCCTCTATCGTAATAATATGCCCAGCACTATTACTGTTCCTATAATCGATCAAAGAGGCCAATGAAGTGGACTTACCCGACCCTGTCCCTCCTACGAACAGAACAAGCCCGTGTTTTCTCATCACCAACTGTGGCAACACCGGGGGCAGACCCAACTCACTAAAATTCGGTATTTCGGTTTTAATGGACCGAATTACCATGGAGACTTCACTGCGCTGTTTGAAAATATTGACACGGAAGCGCCCTAAGTTTTCCTCAGATATTGCCAGATTCATTTCCGGTTTATTTTCAAAATCGTTAATCTGCTCTTCATTCATTATTGAATATGCGATCTGGCGCACCTTATCTGTCGGTATCGCTTCATTTGTTAGCGGTATTAGCTCACCCATGCATTTTATGCTGGGAGGTGCACCTGTACTTAAGTAAAGGTCAGAGCCATCACGATCAACTAATATCCTGAGAAGGTTTTTTAATTCCTGCATATTCTTTTCCTACACAATGACTAAAATGGAAAGTTGATGACAACAACAAAGTCAGGACTGTCATCAAACGTATTCGGATAGAATGACTTTATTGAGTATAGACAGAGTTAATCAATCTGCTACCTCAACTTTCTCATTTTTTACGCCGGCCTATCCCGTTTAACAGGTACTCTCAGCAGCCGACCAGGCTAACCACAAATAACTTTATTTCGACCCTTACGTTTCGCTTGATAAAGCGACTCATCTGCAGCTTTAATAACTAGCCCCGGCGTTTTTAAAGTTTCGTCGCGCTCTGCCGCACCAACACTCACGGTAACCTTCACCGTAGTTTTTTGCTTCTTGCGTGTGCGTTGTTTCATTCCTTCCTTTTTATCTTTCGGACGCTGAGTATCACGAATAGTCATTCCATAATCGGCTATCGACTGCCTCAATGCTTCCAGATGTGGCTTTACCTGAGCTATTTTTCGACGTGGAAATACCAGCGCAAATTCCTCTCCCCCATAACGATAGGGCTTGCCACCGCCAGTGGCCTTAGTCAAATGGCTTGCGACCATTTTTAACACCTGATCACCAACATCATGACCATGGGTATCATTAAATTTCTTAAAACGGTCTACATCCAACATTGCAATAACGTAACGATGACCCAGCTTCTGCATCGCCTCATTTAAAGCCCTCCTACCCATAAGACCGGTCAGTTCATCGCGATATGCCATATGATAGGAGTCCTGAAGTAGGCTCACCAATAAAATGCCGCCAACAAGACTGAACATCAGAAGTTGTATGGTGGCTGAACCATCATTATTTAACGATAAACTGACGGCCAATAAGATTGCCAATAAAGCATTATTGAAGGGCGTTCTTCTCAGATAACAGAGCAAAGACAAAACCAAGGACGCCATCAAAATGCAGGCCATCCCCGGTTGTGCCAACCGGATACCCGATAGGGATTTAAAGGGGAACAACTCCTTTCGAAGAAATAACCAAAAGGGTGAATCGGGGTGCTGAAATAACCAAACTACAGCCAACATTTGAAGAATGAAGACCGACAAAAGGCCATAATTCAGCCAGGTAAAAATCCCACGTTCCCTGATGAAGGCAACCAGCACCAGACTGATTGGCATCAATACTGACAATATCGTGGCAAGTTGTCTGGAAAAGGCTTGCGATGAAGACAACTGCAGCCCCCAGTAGGCAATACCAACGGCAAGCGTTACTAGCAGCACACAGCCCCGATTAAAATGAAAGCTCAACAACGCAACAAAGCCCAGTAACAGATATGGACTATAGCTAAGTATTAACTGATGTTTAATGATAGCCGGTTCAACCACCGAAGCGACAAAATATCCCGTCAATACCACCGCATAAGGT